>JBEHXY010000116.1:0-9750 GCA_048498455.1 Planctomycetota bacterium
GCGGGCGCAGGCGGCGATCTTGGAATTCCAGGAGCGGCACAAGAAGTTTTCGCGGCAGCAGGGGGCGCAGGCGACGGCGAGCTCCGGTGATGGCGATGCCCTGCTGGCGGCCGCGGAGACGGTCAACGGCGTGACCCTGGTGGCGGCGACGGTGGCGGATGCGTCGGCGGACGCGCTGCGGAACACGTGGGACTGGCTGAAGAAAAAGCATCCGCAGCAGAACGTGGCGGTGCTGCTGATGGGGCAGGTGGAGGACAAGGACAAGGAGGGGAACGTGTTGCCGCCGAAGGTGAGCATGCTGGCGGGGGTGGGCGATCCGCTGGTGGGCAAGCTGAAGGCGGGGGATTGGATCAGGGCGGTGGCGCCGCTGGTGGGGGGGAGCGGCGGCGGACGTCCGCAGCTGGCGATGGCGGGGGGGAAAGAGGTGTCCCGGATTCAGGCGGCGCTGGAGGCGGGGAAGGCCTTCGCGCGGGAGAAGTTGGGGTGAGACGAGGGTGTCGGAGCGGGCGATGGCCCGAAGGGCGTGGTAGCCGTGGCCGGGAGGCCACGGAGAGGGTCACGTGCAGGGCTCGAGGCCTGAAAGTCCGGTTCTGTCGCTAACTCAAGGGCGCCAGCGATTCGCGATGGAGGTCCGCGTGTCTTTTCTCTGCACGCGCGTTCATTTCATCTGGTCGACGGCCAAACGAGCACCGCAGATAGAGCGAGAGTGGCAACCCGCCTCCATGGGTACCTGCGCGGCATCCTTGAAAATGTGAAGTCCAAGCCGCTGGCCGTGGGCGGCATCAGCGATCACGTGCACGTGTATGGTTCGCTGCCGGCGACGCTTTCGATCGCAGAGGTGGCGTCGACGCTCAAGAGCAATTCGAGCAAGTGGGTTCATGAGGAGTTGACGAAGGATTTCGGCGGGGGCGGACGTTTCAGGAGGAGCTTCTTGCATTTCTTGAGAAGTCTGAAGTGCCATACGATGCGCGATATGTGTTTTTGTGAGTTTTTCGATCGCGCGGGATTGAGCGAAAGTGTCGGCCCTTTGGGCCTTGGCGTTGCGACGCGTTCGCCGGTAGCCTTACGGCCACCGCTACCCTATGTTCGGGCCCTTCGGGCCTTGGTGGGGAGGTCGCAAGCCATGAAAATGGAATAATCAATCGGTCGTGAAGCGCATGCCGCGGCCGCCGCCGGGGTGGGGGATGGGTCCGCCGGCGGTGAGGGTGCGGGGGATGCCCTGGGGGAAGTGCTCGGTCAGGAAGTCGTTGATCTTGTCGATGCGCGAGCTGGCGAGCGGATGCGTGGACATCATCTCGCTGCCGGCCCCACTTTTCTCCAGGGACTTGAGCACATCCATCACGCGCAGCATTTCGCGGGGGTCATAGCCGGCCTTGGTCATCACCTCGAGGCCCCACTGGTCGGCTTCGAGTTCATCGGTGCGGCTGAACTTCAGCGAGCGTAATTGCGCGACATAGTTCGCCAGCGCCGCGGCCCGGCTGTCGTTGGAGGCCACGCCGGCGGCGGTGACGATCGAGTTGTAAAAGTCCGCATGAGCCATCTGCTCGGCCGAATGGCGGTGGATGACATGGCCGACCTCATGGCCGAGCACGCCGGCCAGTTCTCCCTCGGTCGTCAGCTTGTCGTAGAGCCCCGCGGTGATGAAGACCTGTCCGCCCGGCAGCGCGAAGGCGTTGACGGTTTGCGGGTCGGCGAGCAGGTGGAACTGGAAGGAATAGGGATTTTCGGGCAGGGCGCTGACCAGCTTCTGGCCCATGGCCTTGACCTCGGCTTCGCGCTGGTCGCCGGTGGGGAGTTCGCCGCCCATCTGCGCGGCCATTTCGGGCGCCGCCTGCAGGCCGAGCTGCACTTCCTGGTCGGGGGAAATGCGTATGTGCTGCGCCTCGTGGGTGACGGGGTTGGTCTGGGTGGAGCAGTAGTAGGTGCAGAAGCCGGAGATCAGGATGAAGCCGGCGATGATGACACGCATTCCGAGGCCGCCGCCGGAACGCCGTCCATCCTGTCCGTAACTGAAGTTGGTCATGAGATGCTCCGCAGTAGGCGCCGTCGGCGGGGTGCAGATGCAAACGATGAGCCGTTCCGGCGGGGGCGGCAGGGTCAACGGCGCCCATGGACGAGCAGCGCGGCGAGGAGCCCGATCAGGGTGAGCAGCAGCAGGATCGCCACCACCGGATAAATCCGCCGCAGCCAGGCCATGAAACGGCTGCCCATGGTGACCGGCCCGGAGGTCAGCGGGTGCTCATCGAGCCAGCGCTGGATTTCCTGCGCCATCTCCAGGGCCCGCGGGTAGCGGTGGGCGGGGTCGGTCGCCATGCCGCGCCGGCAGATGGCCTCGAGCCCCGGGTCGACGCCGGGATGGACCTGCGAGGGGGCGGGCGACTCCACGAAGGTGAGCGTTTTGACCGCGCCGTTCATGCCGGTGGCGCCCTTGGCGGCGCTGGGCGATTTGCCGGTGAGAATCTTGTAGAGGATGCCGCCCAGCGCGTAGATGTCCGTGACCGGGCCGTGAAGCTCGGTTCGTCCGGCGGCCTGTTCGGGGGCCATGTAGGCGGGGGTGCCGATGATCTGGCCCTGCATGGTGAGTTCGTGGGCGGGTTGGGGCAGTCCGACCATGGAAGGCGTCTTGCCGTTGGATTCCTTTTTTGTTCCCAGATGTTCGGGGGTGCGGACGGCGGGATCGCTGCGGTTCTTGATGTCCTTGGCAAGGCCCCAGTCGAGCACCAGTGTTTCGCCGTAGTCGCCGAGCATGATGTTGGAAGGCTTGAGATCGCGGTGGATCACGCCGCGGGCATGGGCGTAGGCGACCGCCTGGCAGACGGCGATGAAGCGGCGCAGCAGCTCGCGGAAGACGATTCCATTGGGGGAGGCGGTGTACTCGGTGATGATGTCATCGAGCGTGCGGCCGCGGACAAAGCGCATCACGTAGTAGGGCCGGCCGTTTTCATCGTCGCCGAGGCAATACACCGGCACGATGGAGGGATGCTCGAGCTGGCCGGTGATGCGTGCTTCGTAGAGAAAACGTTTTCGCAGGGTGGGGTTGTCGGCGTGCACGGTGAGGATCTGCTTAAGGGCGACTTCCCGCATGATGCGGTCATCGCGCGCGAGTGCGATCTGCCCCAGGCCTCCCTGCGCGTGGGGGCGCACCACCGTGAAGGGCATCGACGGGCTGCTGCGGGCGAACGAAGGATCGGGCGGCGGCTCGCGATCGGGCGGCTCGGCGAGGGCGACGGGCTCGCCCCCGACCCGCCGCACCTTGGTGGCGCCGCAGGTGGGGCATGCCATGGCCGGTTCCTCGGCGGGCGCGCCACGTTCCCAGGTGTGGCCCTGCGTACATGTCCAGAGTTCTGGCATTGTGCTCCATGCCGATCGGCGGCTGGTCGGCGGTATCATACGCCAAAACGAAGCGGTCGCGGCTTCCCTTTTATCGGCCAGAGACTGCAACTTCCGCCTCCCCCAAGCATGACAGACGATGCCCCTCCGTTTAGGCTCATGGCTTCCTTTCGCTGTCCAAGGATTCACCCTATGCCCCCAGCCGCCGGCTCCTTCTTTTCCCATGGCGCCACGCTCATGATCGGCACGCTGCTGGTCCTGGCGATTGCCTACCGCTATTACTCCGCGTTCATCGCCGCCAAGGTCCTGGCGCTTGATGCCGGGCGGCCGACCCCGGCGCACACCCTGACCGACGGCCAGAATTATCATCCGACGAACAAGTGGGTGCTCTTTGGTCACCATTTCGCGGCGATTTCCGGCGCAGGTCCCCTGATCGGGCCGGTGATGGCGGCGCAATATGGCTTTCTTCCGGGCTTTTTGTGGATTCTTATCGGCGTGTGCCTGGCGGGGGCGGTGCAGGATTTTGTGATCCTGGGGCTTTCCACGCGGCGCAACGGCAAGTCGCTGGCGCAAATCGCGTATGCGGAGATCGGGCCGGTCGCCGGGACCGCCGCCACGCTGGGCATCCTGTTCGTGCTGATCATCGCGATCGCGGGGCTGGGCAAGGTGGTGACCAAGGCGCTGGGGGGCGAGGAAGTGGTTTATGCGGCCGGCACGCAGTTCGTGGGGGATCCCACGAGCGCTTTCTCGATTTTTGATCGTCACGACACCACCAGCGTTTACCGCATCCCGGCGGGCGTGCGCATCATCTATCCCAACGGGGCGACCTCCACGGTCGCGGCCCAGTTCGAGCTCGAATCCACCCCCCTCGATGTGCCCTACGTGGTGGATCTGGATGCCAAAGACGCGCGCGGCCCGGGCCTTCGGCTGGTGATCCCGCCCAACAACCGGGTGGTGCGGCACATCTCCGGGTCGGCGTGGGGGACCTTCACGCTGGCGATGACGATTCCGATCGCGCTGCTGGTTGGGGCGTACATGTACCGCTTCCGGAAGGGGCGGGTGCTGGAGGCGTCGATCATCGGGGGCGTGCTGACGCTGGTGGCGGTGTGGGCGGGCGGCTTCATCGATCGGCCGGAAACGGTGATCGGGGCGATGCGCGACACCTTCGACCTGACGGGGCGGCAGGTGGGGATTGCGATGGCGGTGTACGGGTTCATTGCGGCGGTGCTGCCGGTGTGGGTGCTGCTGTGCCCGCGCGATTATCTTTCCAGCTTCTTGAAGATCGGCACCATTGCGCTGTTGGTCCTGGGCGTGATCCTCGCCAACCCGGTGATCCACGCGCCGGCGTTCAACGAGGTCTTCAAGAACGGCGGCCCTTCCGTGCCCGGCTCGGTCTTCCCGTTTGTGTTCATCACCATCATGTGCGGGGCGGTCTCGGGCTTTCATGCACTGGTCGCCTCCGGCACCACGCCCAAGATGCTGGACAAGGAAACCGATGCCCGGGCCATCGGCTATGGGGCGATGCTGATGGAAGGGCTGGTCGGGATCGTCGCCCTCATCGCCGCCACCAGCCTGCCCTCCGCGACCTACTACCACATCCAGACCGGCATGGACAAACTGCCCAAGTACCAGCAGCAGATCGCGCAGGTCGTTGAAAACGACAAGATCACGCAGATGGATCCGGAGGAATCTCCCGCGGCCATGGAAAAGGCTGTCGGCGAGAACCTGCAGGGACGCACCGGCGGGGCGGTGACGCTTGCGGTGGGCATGGCGGACATCTTCGATGGCGCCGCCAAGCGCATCCTCGGCAAGTCCGCGGCGGCCGTCGGCTGGGTCCAGTCCATGATCCCTTACTGGTACCACTTCGCCATCATGTTTGAGGCGCTCTTCATCCTGACCACCATCGACACCGGCACGCGCGTCGGCCGCTTCCTGCTGCAGGAAACCCTCGGCAAATGGGTGCACCCCAAGCTGGGCAAAACCGACTGGCTGCCCTCCACCCTGCTGGCCACCGCGCTCATCGTCGGCGGGTGGTTCTACTTCATCGACTCAAAATCCATGGACGCCATCTGGCCGATGTTCGGCATCTCCAACCAGATGCTCTCGGTGATGGCGTTGGGCATCGCGTCGGTCACGCTCGTCCACATGGGCAAGCGCCAGTATGTGTGGGTCACGCTGCTGCCGATGGTCGCCGTCGCCATCACCACGGGCTCGGCCGCGACGGTGATGGTGGGTGGGTACTTCCGCAGCCACACGCCCAACGATCTGATTTCGGCGACGCTGATCCTGGCGATCGTGACCTGCACGCTGGTGGTGCTGATCGGGGCGCTTTTGGCGGCCGGACGCAAGCCGCGGATTCCTTCCGGCGGCCTGCCGGTGGAAGCCTCGACGCCGCCGGCGGACCCCCTGGCGCACAACGAGCTCGGCTCGCTGGGATGAAGGCTCCCGCTCCCCTATAATGGCCAATCTTTCAGTTACCGGAAAACCGCGAGGCGTCCGTGGCCGATTCCCCCGATTCCCCCATCCCGCATCCCCCTCCGCACCCCGCCCCCCTTCCGCCCATGCCGGGCCTGCTGATCTTCATCTCCGGGCCCTCGGGCGTGGGGAAATCCACGATTTGCCGGCGGCTTGCCTCGATCATTCCGGCGGAATTTGCGGTCTCCGCGACCACCCGGATCGGCAAGCCGCAGGACGCCCACGGCAAGCGCTACGAATTCGTGGATGAGCCTGAGTTTCGCCATCGCCTTGAGCGGGGGGAGTTTTTAGAGTATGCTTATGTGTTCGGCAATTGGTACGGCACGCTCCGCAAGCCCGTCGAGGACGGCCTTATCGCCGGCCATACCATCCTGCTGGAAATCGACGTGCAGGGGGCCATCCAGGTCCACCAGCTCTTTCCGGACGCCATGGGCGTGTTCATCCTGCCACCGAGCGAGGATGATTTGCTCAAGCGGCTGCGGGAGCGCGGGCGGGACGATGAGGCCACCATCCTGCGGCGCTTCACGGAGGCGAAGCAGGAAATCCGCACCGCCGAGGCCAGCGGCGTTTACGACCTGCTGGTGGTGAACGAAGACAACGGCGTCGAGAAAACCGTCGACGCCATCCGCCGCGCAATCGACCGATTCCGCGTCGGACCCTCAACCCTGTTTTGATACGGAGCCCTTCGCATGATCGAAGCCCTCAAGAGCGATGAAATCGTCCACAAGCTTGGCGGCCGGTTCAAGCTGTGCGCCCTGGTGCAGCACCGCTGGGTCGAATTGATCCAGGGGGCGCGGCCGCTCGTCGACCGCAATGGCCGGTCCGATCTTGAAGTGATCATCGACGAAGTCTTGCAGGGCAAGATCTCGATCGACCGCGACAAGTCTCCCGGCATCACCGCCGCCGGCAAGGCGCTCGGCGAAGAAGGCTGAGCAAGCCACTCTCAGCGACAACACGCGAAGCCCAGGGATTGCGATCCCTGGGCTTTTTTTTATGGATGGGCGGGGAATTCTTGCGCCCATTGGCGGGCCCGCTTCAACGCAGAATGCCACGACGAACTGCGTTTGAAATGGCGGCCCATCATCGGGCGGAACCGCTAGCGTCCCAGTAATGCGGCGTAGCAGCGGCGGGTTGCGGGCGGGGCGGATGGCGAGGGACAGGGTAGGGGGGAGGTATGGTCATTGCTCAGGTCGGAATGGGTGCGGGGAGGTTCCCTGGTGGAGCGCCGGGGGATGAAAGCGTGCGCGCCGATGCGGGTGCGTGACACATCATGTTCAGGAGCTGCCCGGCCAGGGAGCTGGCGGGGCAGACAGGCGGTGGAGGCTCGACCGCGCCGGGTCGATCGTCAGGCTTGAGCCGCGCGGCAGGCGCGCTTCCGCGGCGGGACGTAAGGGTCGGAGCGCTGATGAAGCTGGTGATCTTTGGATTGACGGTGAGTTCCTCCTGGGGAAACGGTCATGCGACCCTGTGGCGCGGGCTGATCCGGGCGCTGGTGGCCAGGAGGCACGAGGTCGTTTTCTTGGAACGCGACGTTTCCTATTACGCGGGTCACCGGGATCTGTTTGCGATCGATGGCGGCGAACTGGTGCTCTACAGCCAGTGGGAGGATGTCGCGGCCTCCGGCGGGGTGGCGCGGCGGCATCTCGACGATGCGGACGTGGGGATGGTGACTTCCTATTGCCCCGATGGACCGGCTGCAGCGGCGCTGGTGCTGGATTCCCGGGTGGCGGTGAAATCGTTTTACGATCTGGACACGCCGGTGACACTGGACCGTGTGCGCGCGGGGGAGGCGGTGGGCTATCTGCCGGCGGAGGGGCTTGGCGGCTTTGACATCGTGCTGTCGTACACGGGCGGACGGGCGCTGGAGGAGTTGCAGACGATGCTCGGAGCGCGTGTCACGGCGCCGCTGTACGGCAGCGTCGATCCCACGGTGCACCGGAACGTGGCGCAGATGGACCATTACCGGTCGGACCTGAGCTACCTTGGAACTTATGCGGCGGATCGGCAGGCGGCGCTGGAGCGGTTCTTCATCGAGCCGGCGCGGCGAATGAGCGGCAAGAAGTTTGTCATCGGCGGGGCGCAATACCCGGTGGATTTTCCCTGGACCGGGAACATCCATTTTGTGCGGCACCTTCCGCCGGCGGAGCACCCGGCGTTTTTCAGCTCCTCGCGCATGACCCTCAACATCACCCGCAAGGCCATGGCGAATTATGGCTATTGCCCGTCGGGCAGGCTCTTTGAGGCGGCGGCCTGCGGGTGCCCGCTGATGAGCGATGCGTGGGAGGGTCTGGAGGCGTTTTTTGAACCGGGGCGGGAAATCGCGGTGGTGCGCGAAACCTCCGAAGCCGTGGCTGCACTGGAAATGTCGGATGAAGAACTCACCCGGATGGCGCGGGCGGCGCGTGAGCGGGTGCTGGCGGAGCACACGGCGGAGAAACGCGCCCAGGAGATGGTGGGGCTGCTGGCGGGCGCGTCGAAACAGGCGTCGGCATCGCTGCCCGCCGCCGGCGAGTTGCTGCACCCGCAGCGCGGCGCCTTGGTGGAGAATTGACCATGTGGGGCATCATTCCAGCCGCGGGCGTAGGAAGTCGCATTCAGCCGCTGGCGTTCTCCAAGGAATTGCTGCCGGTGGGCGCGCGGCTCGATGGCGTGACCGAGCGGCCGCGCGCGATTTGTGAATACCTTATCGACCGCATGGTGCTGGCGGGGGCGACGAAAATCTGTTTCGTGATCTCGCCGGGCAAATCCGACATCCTGGAATATTTCGGCGCCAGCGTCACCACCAGCGCCGGGACGGCGGAATTCTGCTACGTGGTGCAGCCGACGGCTGGGGGGCTCTGCGATGCGCTCTTTCGCGTCCGGGCCTTCATCGGCGCCGACGAGCGCGTGCTCGTCGGCCTCCCCGACACGATCTGGTTTCCCGAGGAGGGGCTCGGGATGCTGCCCGACGACGGGCTTTCCCTCCTGCTGTTTCCCGTGGAAAAGCCGGAGTTTTTTGATGCGGTGGTGACGCGCGGGGAGTCGTGGAGCGCGGAGGTGGAGGAAATTCAGGTCAAGGAGAAGGGGGCGCGGTCGCACTGGATATGGGGCGCTTTCAAAATGCCGGGCCGGGTGTTTGAGGAACTTTATGCCTTGTGGCGGGAGCCGGGCCGCGGGGACGAGTACATCGGGACGCTGGTGAACGCCTACCTGGCGCGGGGCGGGCGGGCGGTGGGCATCCGTGCGGGCGAAGCCTACGTCGATGTCGGCACGCTGCACGGGTATCGCCATGCGATTCAACTGCTGGCGGAGCGGCCGGCGAGCGGGAACGGGTTTGATGCCCGGCGGCGCGCGGATGACCGTCGCACCACCGCGGGCGGATCGGATGGCAAGCGTCGCTCGCCGGGCGTGGAAAGCGAGATTGTGGGAAGTTGAGAGGTTGCCGAGGAGCTGCCGATGCGCGCCCTGCTGCTGGTGCTGGATTCTGTGGGCGTGGGCGGCGCGCCCGATGCCGCGCGCTTCGGCGATGAGGGCGCCGCGACGCTGCAGCACATCCTGGAACGCTGTCCCGGCACGCGGCTGCCGACATTGATGGCGCTGGGGCTGGGGCGAATCCTGGGAATCGGCGGCAAGGCGCGGGCATCGTGGGGCAGGATGCGGGAAGTCTCCGCGGGCAAGGACTCCACCACCGGCCATTGGGAAATCGCGGGCATCCTGCGTCGGGAAGGCTTTGCGACCTTTGACAGGTTTCCGCAGCCGCTTATCGACGCCATTGAAGGCGCTGCCGGTGTGCGTTTCCTGGGCAACGTCGCTGCGTCCGGAACGGGGATTATCCAGGAGCTCGGCGAGGAGCATCTGCGGACCGGCCAGCCTCTCCTGTATACGTCTGCGGATTCGGTATTGCAGATCGCCGCTCACGAAGAAGTGATCCCGGTCGAGCGCTTGTATGAGATCTGCCGGATCGCA
>JBEHXY010000117.1:0-9721 GCA_048498455.1 Planctomycetota bacterium
CTCCACATGGCGCGACGTCGAGGCGTGCGAACACTCGTGCGCTCAGTCGATTGTGGCGCAGGCTGCCGCCGGCCATCGCGAACACCTCACCGTTCAGGTACTGGTGCTTCGAAGGCTGCTCGCGCTCCCACGCCAGATATTCGGCGGGAGTCATTCGGGGCGAGCCGTCGCGCTCATCCGCCGAGCGTATCACTCGCGGTCAGCGCGGGAACGTTGGGGACGGGGATGGGGTGGGGGAGGGGTGAGATGCATGGCGGGGGCGTTGAGCCCCCGGCATCCACGCGCTGATCTCGGCGATCAGCGGTTAACAGGGGGTATTGGTGCGGCGATGTGGCGTGGGGTGCGTTCGGGAGGGGCGTGGGATTTTTCTTGCGATGCGGGGGTGGGTAGGGCATAGGTGGGGATCAGGGGGGTGGCGTTTAGATGGAGGCGCTCATGATGTCGACGGGAGCGGTGGTGGTTATGCGGCGGATGAAGGACCTGTGGGTAGCGGTGGTTCTGGGGCTGCTGCTTGGCGGGTGTGAGCATTCGGCGACGGCGGGGCGGGCTGCGGGGGGATCGGCTGGCGCGGGTCGGGGGGCGGTCGCGGGCGGCGAGCAGGGGACTGATCAGCAAATCATAAGGGACAATGCGTTCATTGAAGCGGTTCGGGATCGGCAGGTCGCGAAGGCTGTGGCGTTGTTGAAGGCGGGAGCGGATCCGAGCGCTCGTTACATCGACCGGGAGGCATTTTTGAGCGGTGGGGAGACGGGGTACACCGCGCTGCTGTATGCATCGTTGAACGGCGATATCGATGCGGTGAAGGTGCTGCTTTCGCACAACGCGGATGTGCACTATCAGCGCAAGGGCAGGAGCGCGATGTACCTTGCGGCGACGGCTGGTCATGAGGAGGTTGCGAGGCTGCTGAAGGCGGCGGGCGCGGAAGGTGACCCGAAGGCGATGCGGCTTACGCAGGAGCTTCTTCGCGCGTCATGCCGGGGGTTCGAGATGGGGCCGGGGGAGGGGTATCCGCCCTATCCGGGGGTGGTGCGCGAGGTGGAGGATGCGCCGACCATTGCGGAGGTATTGAAGCGCGGCGCCGATGTGAACGGGGCGGACCCTGAAGGCTATACCGCGCTGATGTATGCGGCGAACTTGGGATTGGTTGAGAACGTGAAGGTGCTGCTGGCGCAGGGGGCGGATCCGGGGCGCAGGTCCACACGGGGCGATACGGCGGCGTCGCTGGCCGGCGGCGATTCGGTCGTTCATCGTGCAGCAAGGGCGCAGGTGGTGGAGCTGTTGAATTCACATGGCGGCGGCCAGCGCGGGGTCGAGGGCGGCGGCTAAACGGGGTAGGGGGTGGTGGTGAGGCGGGTGTGGGCTTCGAGGTATTTGGCGCGGGTGTTTTGGACGACTTCTTCGGGGAGTTCCGGGCCGGGCGGGGTTTTGTTCCAGTTCAGGGTTTCGAGGTAGTTGCGGAGGTATTGTTTGTCGAAGCTGGGTTGGTCGCGGCCGGGGGCGTAGGTGTCGGCGGGCCAGAAGCGGGAGGAGTCGGGCGTGAGGGCTTCGTCGATGAGGATGGGGGTGTGGGGGTCGTTGGGGAGGGTTCCGAATTCGAACTTGGTGTCGGCGAGGAGGATGCCTCGCTGGAAGGCGTAGCTTTCCGCTTGCTGATAGAGGTTGAGGGCGATGGTGCGGCATTGGACCATGAGGGCGTGACCGACCTGGTTGGCGGCGGCGCCGAAGGAGATGGGTTCGTCATGGCCGGCGGCGGCTTTGGTGCTCGGGGTGAAGATGGGGGAGGGGAGTTGTTGGCATTGCTGGAGGCCGGGGGGGAGTTGGATGCCGGAGACGGTTCCGGTTTGCAGGTAGTCTTTCCAGCCGGAGCCGGTGAGGTACCCGCGGACGACGCATTCGATGGGGATGACGTTGGTTTTGAGAACGATGACGGAGCGGCCTTCGAGCTGGTCGCGGTATTGGCGGAGGGGTTCGGGGAAGTTGTCGACGTTTGTTTGGAGGAGGTGATGGCGGAGGGAATGGTGCTGGCCGGAGAGGTGGTGAAACCAGAAGTTGGAGAGGGCGGTGAGGATTTTGCCTTTGTCGGGGATGGGGGTGGGCATGATGACGTCGAAGGCGGAGATGCGGTCGGAGGCGACGATGAGGAGTTGGTCGGGGAGGTTCAGGGGGGCGAGGTCGTAGACGTCGCGGACTTTTCCGCGGCGGACGGGGAGGGGGAGCGGGAGGGAGCTTTCGTAGAGGGCGGGCATGGGGGGGATGGTAATTGGTAATTGGTAATTGGTAAATGGGAGGGGGCGGCGGCGTTCGACGTTCGACGTTCCGCGTTGCTTCGGACTTCGAACTTCGAGTTTCGAGCTTTGGCGTCAGTGGCGGGATTTTTGGGCGGCGGCCTTGGCGGCGGGTTCGAGTTGGCGGGCGCGGGTGAGGATGCGGCGGACGTTGGTGAGTTGGGTGAGGATGAGGGCGCGGTCGGATTCGGGCATTTCGGGTTCGACTTTCAGCTGTGCGAGGAGGACGGTGGAGGCCCAGGTGGCCTTGTCTTTGAGTTCGAGGGCGTTGTTGAGGGTGATGCCGCTGAGTTGTTTGGGGGTGAAGGGTTGGGGCCGGCCGGTTTTGGGGTCGATGGGGGGGAAGTATTGTTTGAGAGGTTCGAGGGCGGGGGTGGTTTTTTCTTTAAGGAGGCCGACGAGGAAGTCTTTTTCGGAGTCGCGGACTTCGCCGACGTCGACGACGCCGCCTTTCATGCGGGAGTAGATGGCGTCCCAGTGGATTTGCGCTTCCCAGAGGCCGAAGGGGAGTTTTTTGTAGCGGCGGGAGATGGCGTCGAGGCGCGAGGGGCCGTGGGGGAGGGCGTCGAAGGCGTCCTGGAGTTTGTAGAGGCGCTGGAGGGTTTCGGGTCGGTCGCCGAGGGCTTCGGAGCGGAGGGTGGCGTTCCACTGGGCCTGGATTTCCTGGGGGAGGGTGGTGAGGTCGTCGGGACCGTGGCCGAGGGCGGTGTCGAGGAGTTCCTTGAAGAAGGCGGGCTTGGCGGGGGGGGCGTCGGGCTGGGTGTCGGGTGGGGTGGTTGCGGCGGCGGGCGGGGCTTTGGGGGCGGGAGCGGGGGGCGGCGGTGCGGGCTTGGAGGGGGCGAGGTCGGTGATGTCCATGATGTTGATGTGCTTGAGGGTGGTGATGGCGCCGTTGCGGATGCGGAGGTCGAAACCTTCGAAGTTGCGATTTTCGATGGTGCCGTCCCAGGTGGAGCCGTCGCGGAGGGTGACGATTTCGGCGCGCAGGGGGGTGGCGAGCAGGAGGAGCGGGAGAAGAAGGGCAAGGGGGGAAGTGCGGCGCATAGGCTATTGTATCGACGCTGCGGGGGCGGGAATCTTTCGCGGGGAGGGAATTGTGGAGGGGGAATTGTGAAGGGGGGCAGGGTTGGGGGATAATGTCACGCGGGGCGGGGGGTTGGTCCGATATGGCCGACAGCGGGTTGACGGAGTGCGGCCTGTGGTGATGTGAAGGATGAAAGATGCCTTTGTTTGGCCGCCAGCATGTGCGATTGCCGCTGATCAACTGGAACACGGTGGTCCAGCGTCCGGAGGCGCGCAATGCGCCGACGACGCGGGACATTGATTGTCCGCATTGCGGGGAGCCGCTGCGGGTGGCGATTCGGGCGCTCAACACGCGGTGCACGAGTTGTCACAAGCACCTGCGGCTGGAGGATGTGGTGATCCGCGGGGATTCGCCGCTGACGCGGGTGGTGACCTGCGGGTCGATACTGGTGGAGCCGACGGCGCGGTTTTCGGGGATTCTGCAGGGGGCGGAGGTGGTGGTGGCGGGGCGGGTGATGGGGACGATCATCGGGACGCAGCGGGTGGAGGTGACGGCGACGGGGAAGGTGGCGGGGACGATCGCGACGCGGCACCTGGCGGCGGACGATCGGGCGCTGATCGATGGGCAGATCAATGTGCTCAATGCGGACGGGACGATTTCGTCGGTGAAGACGGGGTCGGATGCGCCGCCGAAGTATCGACCGGGGGATTGATCGGGAGCCACCGATGAACACGGATGAACACGGATGGCGACGGGGGAGCCGCCGATGACCGGGGGATGGGGGAGGTGTCCGCAGATGTCGCGGATTGATTGAGATTTCCTGCTGGTGGGTGACGAGGGAGATTCACCGGGGGAGGACGGGAAGCGGCGCGTGGAGGAGGGGAGTGGTTTTGGGGGAGTGGCGGAAAGAAGTTGGCCGGGTGGCAACGGTCCTTCTATACTGAGAGCGCATATCTCGGTGGTGCTGCGTGTTGTGACATGTCTTGCGCAGCGGGTTTTGACAACTTGATGGAAGCAGGGGGTTGTGATGTCTCTGTGCGAAGTGGCTGTGCATTATGTGCCGTGGTGGCATGCGGATCCGCGGACGGACGGGTGGCATGGGAAGGGGTGGACGGCGTGGGATCTGCTGGCGGCGTCGCATCCGCGGTATGAGGGGCATCGGCAGCCGCCGCGGCCGGCGTGGGGGAAAATCGATGACACGGATCCGCACATCGTGGCGCGGGAGATCGACCTGGCGGCGGATCATGGGATCTGCAGCTTTTTGTATCACTGGTATTGCTTTGACGACGGGCCGTTTCTGAACGAGGCGCTGGACGACGGGTTTCTGCGCGCGGCGAACCTGGAGCGGATGAAGTTCGGGATCGTGTGGGACAACCGCGATATCCTGGCGCACACGCCGGCGGCGCTGGCGGGGCATGCGGGGGTGCTGGCGAAGGGGCAGGTGGCGCCGGACACGTTCGATGCCATTGCGCGGATGTGGGTGGACAAGTATTTCGGCCATCCGCTGTACCTGAAAATGGATGGGTGTCCGTTCCTGGCGATTTATGACCTGGTGAACTTCGTGCATTCGATGGGGGGGCTGGAAGGGGCGCGGGAGGCGATCGAGCGGCTGCAGTTGAAGGCGGCATCGTCGGGATTTCCGGGGCTGCACGTGATGGGGATGCTGTACCGGCCGCAGGACCAGGAAAGGTGGGGACCGCTGGGGGGCGCGAAGGCGGTGGTGGCGGCGCTGGGGCTGGATTCGGTGGGGCCATCTCATTTTCTGGATCATTACGAGGTGGGGACGGACACATTTCCGCGGGGGAATTATGCGAAGGCGTCGGCGGCGAACTTTGCGCACTGGGAGCATGAGGCCAAGGCGTGGGGCGTGCCGTACGTGCCGAACATCACGGTGGGGTTCGACGCCTCGCCGCGGTGCTGTCCGACGGACCGTTTTGAGAAGCGGGAGTATCCGTTTGTGCCGGTGCTGGAAGGGAACACGCCGGCGGCGGTGCGTTCGGTGCTGGAACATGCGCGGGGGTACGTGAGCAAGCCGGAGACGAAGGTGAAGCTGGTGACGGTCTCGAGCTGGAACGACTGGCTGGACGGGGCGTCGCTGTTGCCGGACGAAGCGCACGGGGATTGTTACCTGGAAATGCTCAAGCGGGTGTTTGCGCGGGAGGTGGGAGGCAATCGCGGGCACCCGGGGGCGTCGCGGGCGCCGGCGTCGGGGGTGGTCTCGACGACGGTCAATTCCGCACGTCCGCCAGTAGGCTCGCGCTAGCGATCTGGCCGCGCATGACCAGGACCTGTCCGCGGTTGACGCGGACGCCGAGGTCGCGGGTTTCGACGAGGTAGAGGTCCTTGCTGGCGCGCGAATCGTTGGTGTCGTGGACGTCGGCATTGGAAAGCAGGAGGGCGGAGGCAGTGACGCGGTCGAGGGTGCCGATGTAAATGAGGGGTCCCTGGGTATCGAGGACGACGATCTTGTGGAGGAAATCGGTCAGGGGATCGTCGGAGGGGGGGGAAGAAGAGGCGAGGGTGTTGGCCACGGGGATGCTCCTGCGTAAGAGGTGGCGCCGCGGGGAGAGTGCCACGAAGGGGCTTGAGGGGCGCGTGGGTGGTGATTATAGTTCGGCAGCAGCGTCTGGCGCGGTGTCGAGGAATGTTCCGGCGTCCGGGTCCAGGGAGCATGAGGAGCGACGATGAAGGGTATCACCGCCATCCGTTGGTCTCGTGCGCTGGTGACATTGACCACGGCGGCATCGGTGGCGGCGGGGGCGTTGCTGGCATGGGCGGCGCCGCCGATCGGCCAGCCGGGAGCGCGGGCGGGAGCGACGACCCGCCGCGGGGCTCCGGCGGTGGATCCGGCGGTGGCGGCGTACCAGCGGGCGCGGGCGCTTTACGAGCAGGAAGATTATGCGGGGGCGGCGGAGGAAGCCCGGCGGGCGCTGGAGCTGAACCCGAACCTGTCGGATGCGAAGATCGTGCGGCAGGTGAGCTTGTCGAAGCTGGCGGCGGCGACGCGGACGGGGGCTGCGACCGGACCGGGCGTGCCGGTGAAGCTGCTGACGCCGGAGCAGATTTCCGCGCTGCGGCTGGCGGAATTGCAGGACAACGAAACGGGGCTGCAGGGGCGTGTGGACCGCAAGACGCTGGAACTGTTCTGGAACGAGGTCATCAAGCCGCAGAAGGGGGTGGACACTTCGCGGGCGGCGTATGACGCGTTCATGAACCCGGCGAACATTTCGGGGCAGGTGGCGGCGATCAAGGCGTCGAACCTGCAGGCGTACATCGACAAGATCGTGCTGACGTCGGATCCGGCGAACATGATCGCCTTCAAGCAGACGGTGCATCCGTTCGTGCTGCAGACCTGCGCCACGGCGACGTGTCACGGCGGGGTGAACGCGGGGGATCTGCGGCTGGTGCGTCCGGCGGCGGCGGTGAACAACGCGATCCTGTACACGAATTTCTACCGGCTGACGACCTACACGACCAAAAATGGCGACCGGGTGATCAACCGGGACGAGCCGCGGAAGAGCCTGTTGCTGCAGTATGCGTTGCCCAAGTCGGTGGCGGCGTTGCCGCACCCGGGGAAGGTGGAGGCGCCGCGGCGTCTGGCGGACGAGAAGGCGCCGGAGTTCGTGGCGATGGAGTCGTGGGTGCGGTCGCTGACGTTCCCGACGCCGGTGTATCACCTGCCGGGAATGGAGCCGGTGACGACGGGTGCGGCGTCGCAGGCGGCGGGGCCGGTGGGAGGCCGGGGGAAGTGATTGGTAATTCGTAATTGGTAATGGGCTGACGCCGGAGGAGGGGGACCCCTTTGGCCGCGGCAGCGAATTACCCATTACCCATTACCCATTACCCATTACCCATTACCCATTACCCATTACCCATTACCCATTACCCATAACTAATTCCCCGTCGTCGCCGGTCCCCAGTTGCCGCCGTAGCGGGCGCGGAGGAGGTGGTAGGTGTGGGTGGCGGGGTCGGGGAGGAGGATGTAGAGGCGGTCGAATTCGGTGGCGTCGGTGATGGCGGGTTCGTGGGGGTAGCCCAGGTCGGTCATGATGGAGGGGATGACGGAATGGTGGTGGACCAGGAGGAGGATGTCGTCGGGTTTGGCGGTGCGCGCGAGGTACTCGACGACGCCGGGGGATTCGGCGGGGTTGCCGCCGTGGGCGAAGGGGTTCTCGGGGGTAAGGTGGAGATTGGCGGCGAGGATGGCGGCGGTTTGCTGGGTGCGGAGGGCCTCGCTGGTGACGATGCGGGTGATGCCGGCGTCGCGGAGGGCGTAGGCGAGTTCGTGGGCCCGCTGCTGGCCGCGGGCGAGCAGGGGGGTGGCGTTGCCTTCGCGGGCTTTTTCGGCGGGATCGATGTCGGCGTGGCGCACGATGATGATCATGCGCGCGTCGACGAAATTTCTGGTGGCAGCGGAGGTCTGGTAGGTGGGGGCGGATCTGGGGGGCGCGAGGGGAGCGGGTTGTGGGGCGACGTGCTGGTGGAGCTGGCCGCAGCAGCCGGCGAGGGCGACGGTCAGGAGGAGGGTGTGGGCGACGCGCCAAAGCCGCTGGGGCATGGGGGCTCCTTGGTGGGTGTCAGATGCCGATGTCTTCATTCCAGAGATCGGGTTTTTCGCGGACGAACTTGTCCATGAGGGCGATGCAGCCGGGGTGGTTGAGGTTGATAAGTTCGACGCCGCGGGCTTTGAAGAGGTCTTCGGCGCCGAGGAAATTTTTGTTTTCGCCGATGATCACCCGCGGCACGCGGTAGAGGAGCGTGGTGCCGGTGCACATGATGCAGGGGGAAAGCGAGGAGACGAGGGTGAGCTGCGGCCAGTCGCGGCGGCGTCCGGCGCTGCGCATGCAGACGACCTCGGCGTGGGCGGTGGGATCGCCGGTCTGCACGCGCAGGTTGTGGCCGACGGCGAGGATGACGCCCTTGTCGTTGGCGAGGACGCTGCCGATGGGCAGGCCGCCTTCCTTGTAGCTTTTGAGGGCTTGTTCGTAGGCGGCTTCCATGAGGAGGGCGTGGTCCATGTTTGCGGGCTCCAGTGGGGGGGATTCGTGGGAGTATACGGGATGTGGGGCGGAGACAAGGAGACAAGGAGACAAGGAGACAAGGAGACAAGGAGAGGGCGGGGACAAGGTGACACGGTGACAAGGTGACAAGGTGAGGGGGTTGGCACGAGGCGACTTCGGCGCGAGGGGCGTTGGGTTATGTGCGATGCAGTTCGATGACGGTGTCGAGCGTTTCGTCGGGGAGGGCAGCGGTGGGGAGGTTGGTGTGGAGGTGGGGGGAGTTCTGGGGCACGTTCCAGGGTTGGTCGAGGAGGAGTTCGGAGCCGTCGGCGAGAAAGCGGGCGCGCTTTATTTTGCCCGCGAGGTCGTGGAAGGCGATGGGGCCCATCGGGCGGTCGAAGAGGTGGGCGTAGAGGGTGTTGTCATTTATGTGGGTGTAACGGCCCCAGGTGGGGGTGGGCATGTCGGCGGGGCCGCAGCCGTAGATGGACTCGTTGTTGGCGGCCATCCATTCGCCGACGCGGGAGAGGACGTCACGGGCTTCTTTTTGGATTTCACCTTTGGCGGTGGGGCCGGCGTTGAGGAGGAGATTGCCGCCTTTGGAGACGCAGTCGACGAGCATGCGGACGACTTGCGCGGGGGTTTTGAAATGGTGGTCGTCGCGGACGTAGCCCCAGTGGTCGTTGAGGGTGATGCAGGTTTCCCAGCGCACGGGGTTGCCTTGGGCATCGCGGAGCTGCTGGTCGGGGACGGCCATCTCGGGGGTGGTGATGTCGCCCAGGGGCGCCGACTGGGTGGCGGTGTCGGTGTGGCCGAGGGTCAGGCGGTTGTTGAGGAGGATGCCGGGCTGGAGTTCGCGGCACATGGTGACGAGGTCGGCGGCGCGCCAGGCGTCGGAGTGTTTGTCGTCGAAGGAGAAGTCGAACCAGAGGATGTCGATTTTGCCGTAGTGGGTGAGGAGTTCGCGGACCTGGGCGTGGAGGTAGTCCAGGTAAGTGGGCCAGTGGCGGCGGGTGCGTTCGGGGTGGTTTTCGGGCAGATCGCGCAGGGGGTGGTGGCGGTCGATCGTGTAATGCGGGTGGTGCCAGTCGAGGAGCGAATAGTAAAAGCCGATCTTGAGGCCGGCGGCGCGGAAGGCGTCGACGAATTCGCGCAGCAGGTCGCGGCCGGCGGGGGTGTGGAGGGCGGTGTACTGCGTGTGGTGGGAATCGAAGAGGCAGAAGCCATCGTGATGCTTGGCGGTAAGGACGGCGTATTTCATGCCGGCGGCTTTGGCCATGGCGGCCCAGGCGTGGGGGTCGTAGCGGGTGGGATTGAACTCGCGAAAGTAGACCTCGTACTGCTCGTCGGACAGCTTGTGGGCGGATTTGAACCAGGCTTCGCGCGCGGGGATGGAATAGAGGCCCCAGTGC
>JBEHXY010000118.1:0-9713 GCA_048498455.1 Planctomycetota bacterium
CCTGCGGCCCTGCCGGCTGCTGGTCTTCAAAATCTGTCTGTTCGTCGGCCTGCGCCGTCTGTTCATTCCCCACGGAATCCCCACCCCTGTTTTCCAACTGCTTGCCCTGTGCCAGCCGCGCCTTGGCGACGGCCGGATCCACTGTCAATCCAAAATCTGCCTGTGTTTCCCGCTCAAACACCTCCCCATCCGGACCCACCACCGTCGGTCCCTGTGCCGGACCCTGCGGCCCTGCACCCTTCGGCGGCGTGCGACGTCGGCCGCCGCCGGCCTTGGGAGCGCCCCGCCCGGCCCCGCCGCGCGAACGCGACGGCCGTGAAGAGGATGCCTTGGGAAGAGAGCCTTCGCCCCCCCCACCGGCCGGACCACCCGCCGCCCCGGGCGCCTTGCCCTTGCCGCCGCGGCCGCGACCGCCGCGTGAACCACGCCGCCGCGGACGCTTTCCGCCCGATTCTCCTCCCCCATTTCCAGCCGAGTCCCCTGCATCCGCAGAAAACATCGGCATCCGTCCATAAAACATTGCCACGGGACCGCTGACCGGGCCCCCCGAAGAATTCAATGCGCTAATCGTCGCACCCTGTTGTTCGGATATCGCTGCCGCATCGGGCGGCCGAAAAAATTCGGCGGCCGGCGCTGCGCTACCCTCAAAATATTGCCGGATCCATGCGACTTCCAATCATTTGAGTCGCGAGACAGGTCCGGGTCTGCCATCAGTGTAGCCATTCCACAATCCAGAAGAAAGCGACCCACCCGATTTCCCCACCAAATACGCCGCCTCCACCTCCCCTCCCGAAGTCCCCGCACCACGCTACAGATCGCCTGCAATTTCACGGGAATCGGCCTTTCGCCCACCCACGGCGCACTTTCGCGGCAAAAACCGCCCACGCTACCCCACCGAAAGCCCCAGCTTCCCCGCATACCGGGCCAGGTCCCCCGGCAACGGCGACTCAAAATGCACCCACTTCCCCCCGGTGGGATGCTTGAACCCCAGCCGCCCCGCATGCAGGCACAACCGCGGCGCCTTCGGGTACTTCTTCGCATCCACCTTCCCCTCCGCCCCCGAAATCTCCGCCGGCGCATACATCGAATCCCCCAGCACCTGGCAATTCAAAAACACCATGTGCGCCCGGATCTGGTGCAGCCGCCCCGTCTTGATCGTCACATGCACCAGTGACGCCGGCAGCTTCCCCGCCGCCTGCGAGAGCACCTTGTACGCGCTGATCGCCTCCTGCCCCTGCCGCGAAATCACCACCTTCTTCACCGACGAAAACCGCTCCCCCGTCGGCACCTCCACCTCCTTGAGCCGCGCCTGCACCACCCCCTGCGCCGGCGACGGAATCCCCGCCACGATCGCCAGATACTCCTTGTCCACCCGCCGCGCCTCAAAATCCCGCCGCAACTGGTCATACGCCCCCGGCGTCTTGGCCACCACCAGCAGCCCCGAGGTCTCCTTGTCCAGCCGATGCAGCAGCCCAAAATCCCGCCGCACCCCCAGGTTGTGCAGCATCTTCCCCATCAACCCCTCGCGCATGGCGAACAGCCCGTTCAACATCGAATCCCCCGCATGCCCCTTCCCCGGCTGCGTCACCATCCCCGCCGGCTTCTCCACCACCAGCACCTCGGCATCCTCAAACACCACCGGCACCACCACCCCGGGATTCGCCCGCACCGCCAGGTTCAATGGTTCCGTCATAATGTCCCTATATCAGCAGCGGAACAGGATACTTGCCAATCATGTGATCATCCGTCACCAAGCGCATTCCGTGCCGTAGCGCCTGGCAAATCAGCAGGCGATCAAACGGGTCGCGATGAAGCGACGGCAGCGTGCGGAGAAATAAAATATCCTGCTCTTCCAGGGCAAGTGGCTGAAATCCCGCGGCCGCGCGTTCCTGAGGAACCAGCACTGCGGGATCTTCTTTCAACGGTAACTTGCCCAACTGATATGTCACCGCCACCTCCCAGAACGACACCACGCTCAGAAAGACTTCGTTCGCCGGATCGACGATCGCCTCCAGAGATGTCGCCGGCAACTTTGACGGTTCTCCCGTAAACCAGAGAAATACATGCGTGTCGAGAAGTAGCTTCATCCGCCTTCAAAATCTCGCAGCACGTCTTCCGGCAGCGGATCGTTGAAGTCGTCAGGGACCGTGAACTTCCCCGCTGCCAACCCCGGCCGGCGTACCGCCGCCACCGCAGGCGCTGGCCCAATCTGCACCAGCGGCTTCTCGGCCTCCGTCACCACCAGCGGATCCCCCGCCGCCGCCCGATGCAGATACCCCGCCACGTCCCGCTGAAATTCACGCATATCCACCGTCGTCATGGCCACATTATATCACCCCCCTCATGCCCGCGTCAGTCCTTCAATTCCCATCCGACACCCCCCACCGAAACCCGCGTTTGTCCAGGCGCGAAATCACCTCCTCCGTCTCCTCCTCCTCCTTGAGCACCTCCCCCACCACGCGCTGCGCCTCCTGAAACTGCGCCACGCCCGCCTTGTCCCCGGCATGAAACACCAGCCCCTCCACCCCCGCCATCCGCGCCGCGATCACCTGCAGCGCCGCCATCAGCACCCGGTTCCCGCCATACGCCCCGCACCCCCAGTACCCCGTGTGAATCTCCGTCGCCATCCCCGGACCATCCGTCAGCTTCGCCGCCCGGAACCCCGTATAGGCGGTCGCCAGGATCATCCGAATCTGCCCCGCCGTGTACTGCCCCGTGCCGTATGCGGGCGCTTCGATCGCCAGAATGTTCGACCGCGTCGCAGGATTAAGCTTCGTCACCGCCTGCCGCACCACCTCCGGCGACGACTTCGCAAACAGATTCCCATACAAGCCCGACGGCCGCCCCTCCAGCGCATTCGGGTCCGTGGCAATCCGCACCCGCCGCGGCACCTCCCGAATCAACACCGGCGTCGCCTTCGTCCCCTCGCGCACCAGCGTCGACAGCCCCGACTTCAGCAGCGCCTCCCGCAAAGACCCCAACGCCGGATGCTCCGCCACCTGCAACTCATCCTGTGCCGCCAACCCGCTCCCGTAATAGGCAAACAGATCCTGCGCCGCAAAATTTAAATACCACGCCCGCACCCCCGCTCCTGTCGGCTCATACGCAAAATAATCCGCCCGCCCCTCCACCTTCATCCCCGCCGCGCCCACCACCCTCGGCAACTCCATCTCCCCCCACCGCGCCACCGCCATCACCCCCGCATCCGCGTCACCGCCCCGCGCCACTTCCCACACCACCCGCTTGTTCCCATCCTTCCACACCGGCGGAAAATCCCGCACCAACGCCCCCACCTCAAACTCTCTCTCATACAGCGCCTTCACCGCCACCTCCTGCGCAAACGCCCCCATCCCTCCCATCAACACCACCCCCGCCCCGATCATCATGCGCCATTCACTATTCACTATTCCTCATTCACTATTCCGTCCCCGGCATCGGCACCACCTCCACCGTCCCCAACTTCTCCAACTGTTCCTTCACCGCCGCCGCCGGCGCCACCACCACGATCGTCAGCCTGTCGTCCTGCACATACTTTTTCATCACCTCCTGCACCTCCGCCGACGTCACCTGCCCGATCCGCGCCGCATACTTGTCGTAGTAATCGATCGGGTACCCGTTGAGCACCCCCGTCACGCGCTGCGCCGCCTGGTCGCTCACCGTCTGCATCGACATCAGCATGTTGCCCGCCGTGCGGAATTTCGCGTCCGCCAGCTCCTTCTCCGGCACCGGCTCGGCCTTCATCTGGTCGAACACGTGCAGCATCGCCGTGATCGTGTCCGCCGTCGTCTCAAACTTCGTTTCCGTCGATCCGACAAACGCCCCCGCCTGCCGCGTCGGCTGGAAAACCCCCTGCACGCCATACACATACCCCTTCTCCGCGCGCACATACTGCCCCAGCCGGCTCTCGATCCCCGACGACAAAATCTGCCCCGCCAGCGACCCCGCAAACTTGATGTCGTTGTGCAGGTCATACGCGCGCTCGGCCAGCCGGATCGTCGACTGCTTCGCGTCCGGATTGTCCACCAGCAGTATCTGCCGCTCCGCCGACGGCGACGGCAAGGCATACGACACCGTCGGCAGCGGCTCCTCCGGAATGCCGTTCAACAGCGTCTCCGCCGCCTTCTGGCCGTCCGCCACCGTGATGTCCCCCGCGATCAGCAGCACCGCCGCTCGCCCCGTGTGAATCTGTTTGTAAAACTCCTTCACCTCGTCCAGCGTGATCCCTTCCAGCGTTTTCGGCGTCGACAGCCGCCCCAGCACCGAATCCCCGTACAAGGCATGCGTCAGCGTCCGTCCCGCAATCGTCGCCGAGTTGGTCGTCAGCGCGTTGCGCAGCCCGTCGATGCTCTGCGCCTTCAAACTCGCAAACTCCGCCGGATCAAACGCCGGGTCGTTCAGCATCGCCGCCGTCGCCGCAATCGCCGTCGGAAACTGCTCCGTCAGGCAATCCCCGGACACCCGCGTGTTGTCGCCGTTGTCCCCCACCTCGATCGTGATGCCCCGGCTCTCGAGTTCTTCATTGAATTGATCGAACGTCTTGCCCTTGGGCCCGCGACGCACCATCGCCGCCGTCAGCCCCGCCAGCCCCTCCTTGCCCTCCGGCTCTGAATGCCCGCCCGCCCGCATCACCAGCGTCCAGTCGATCGTCGGCTGCCGATGGTCCTCCATCACGATCACCTGCACCCCGTGCGAGGTCGACTCCACCCCCTTGGCGAACGTCGCCGTCGGCCGCTTGCCCGCCATCGGCGCCGTTGTCGGATAATCCGCCGGGAACTGCACCACCTTGGCCGGCTCCTTCTCCATGGGCTGGCTGGTCGCGGCCTCCCCGACGCCGTTCGCCGCCGCCTGCGTCGCCGGCTGGCTTGCCGCCGCCGAGGGCGCGTTCGCTTTCGTCACCGCCGTCGGCTGGCCCGGCTTGATCAGCAGGTACGCCGACTGTTCGTCCGTCAAAAACCGCTGCGCCACCCGCTGCACGTCCGCCGCCGTGATCGCCTCCAGCCGCGACCGCGCCGTCTTCACACGCTCCGTCGATCCATAGGACAGCAGCGTCTCCCCCAGCTCCGCCGTCACCTTCTCCGCCGTCTCAAACCGTGTCGCCAGCCCCAGCCGCTGCTGCTGCTTGGCTTTCTCCAGTTCCTCCGGCGAGACCGCCGTGTCCCGCATCAGCTTGATCTGGTCGCGCAACACCTTCTCCACCGCCGCCGGGTCCTTCCCCTGCAGCAGCGTCGCCGACGCCCCCATGATGCCCCCATCCTCCAGGTCCTCCGCCACCGAATCCGCCGCCACGCACAGCGGCTCGGCATTTGTCACCAGCGCCCGGCTCAACCGGCTCGACCGCCCATCCCCCAGGATCTGCAGCATGATCTGCGCGGCGTCATAGTCCGGATCCGTCGGCTTGGGCATCGGATACGCCACCACCTCCCGCGGCAACGCCACCCGCATCACCACCTCCGCGCGCTCCGCCTTCGTGTGCTTGGGCTCCTGCGGAATATCCCGCTCAATCCCCCAAACCCGCGGTCCGTTCTTCACAACTCCGGTTGCACTATTGATGCTCGCGTTCTGATGTTCCAGCCCGCCACGCGCCGGTATCCACCCGAAATACTTCTCCACCTCCCCCCGCGTCTTCGCCACATCAATGTTTCCCGCCACCACCAGGATCGCATTGTTCGGCACGTAATACTTGTTGAAAAACGCCTGCAGCTCCGCCGGCTGTGCCGCCCGCAACTGGTCCATGTTCCCGATCGGCGTCCACCGGTACGGCGACGCCTTGTAAAACTCCCCGAACAGCTCCTCCCACATCGTCCCGTACGGACGGTTCTGACCGATCCGCCACTCCTCCGCCACCACCAGCCGCTCCGTCTGGAAAATCTGCGGCGACACCTTGAACGAACTCATCCGGTCCGCTTCCAGCCACAGCGCCATCTCCGTGTAATTCGACGGCACCGTGTCCACATACTCCGTCTTGTCAAAACTCGTGAACGCGTTCGAATAGCCGCCCACCCCGTTCACCAGCTTCATATGCTCCTGCGGCGGCACGTGCGCACTGCCCCTGAACATCATGTGCTCGAACATGTGCGCAAAACCCTGCCGGTCCACCCGCTCGTCCCGGCTCCCCACGTGGTACAAGACCCGCACGTGCGTCATCGGACTCGTCGGCATCGGCGCCAGCACCACCCGCAGCCCGTTCGGAAGCGTGAATTCCTCCCACGAAATCCCCAGCTTGTCCTCCGCCCCGTAGGCCGTCCGACCCGCCAGACCCGCCACCAGCATCAACCCCGCCGCCACCACCGTCCGCAACGACCGAGCCACCGAACGATTCGTCATCTTTCACAACTCCAGAGCCAGTCCATTTCAAGAAAGGAACACCATCTTACCCCCGTTGCTACCCCCCGCCACTTGTGACAGCAATTCAGGGTGCATAAACGTTTCGGGCAGGGTCGCCATGCTTCCACCCATTCCCGCCTCCCACAAGACGCTCCGCTTGCCGCAAACCCAACAATCCCGTTCCATTTTTCCGCGAAACCCCTGCCCCCCCGGCGCGTCCATCCCACGGACAACTTTTCCATTGCCCCCCCACCCGCGCCGCGTTAGCGTAACCCCCGGAGCGGAGAAGGAGCACCCCATGACTGACCTGCAGCCCCCGCTCACGCTCGAGGCACCCTCCCCGCTCCCCACCACCCACATCCTCACCTACATCACCGGCGACGCCACCGCCCCCCGCCTCCGCCGCGTCGTCTTCTGGGGCCTCTCCACGATGGCCCTTCTCCACATGCTCGCCTTTTTCTACCTCGCCTGGACCACCGAAGAAACCATCCGCAACAACTGGGAGTATTACGCCTACACCACCACCGGACCCTTCGCCCCCAGGTCCATCCTGACCATCGCCCGCTATGCCGCCAAACAAAACAGCTTCGACCTCCTCTCCACCCTCGTTGTCGCCGCCCTCGCCGTCACCCTCCTGATTTGCGCCAAGCCCGCTTCCCGCGGCCGCCGCACCCCCGCCCTCATTTCCATGGCCGCCCTTTGCCCCTTCATCCTTGCCGCCCTGGTCGCCGCCGCCATGTCCACCGGCCTCTCCCTCATCCTCGCCTTCTTCAACCGGGTATTTGACCCCGCTCCGCTCCAGGGGCTCCTCATCGCTCCCCCCGCCGCCCTGATCGCACTGCTCACCAAGGACCTCCTCGCCTACATCCGCTGGGCCGCCAAAAACCCCATGCAGGAAAAGCCCCCAACTCCCTTCCTCCCCCGTGCAGACATCGCCCCCCCACCTACGCTTCCACAATCCCTTGAGGCCCCATGACCCCAGGCGAACCTCCACAACTCCTCACCGAAAGCGCCCCGTCCCCCCTGCCGCGCGCCCTCGTCCTGACCTACATCACCGGCAACACCACCGCCCCGCGGCTCCGCATCATCGTCTTCTGGGGACACCTCGTCGTCGCCGCTATCTACGCCTTTCTCTTCCTCTGGGCCGGCTGGTTTGTCTGGAACATCTTCAGCCAGGACATGGACCGCATCCGCTACACCTACGGTCCCGGCTTCGCGATGACCCTCATCCCCGCCAAAACCCGCTTCCTCCGCACCCTTCATGAGGACTTCCTCCTCCTGGTGCTCCCCCCCATCCCGCTTGCGTTTACCGTCCTGCTCCTCCTGTGCATCGGACCCGCCAGCCGCGGACGCCGCGGCCCCGCCCTCGCCGTCACCCTCGCCACCATCCCCATCATGGGCGTCAGCGCCCTTGCCTCCGCCTTCGCGTTCTGCATCGGCCTGCTCTCCGCCATCGATCCCCAGTCCCATGGCGTCGCCCTCCCCGCCTTCCTGCTCTTCCCGCTCTTTCTCCTCGCCGTCCTGCTTCTCAAAGACCTCCTCGCCTACGCAGCCTGGGCCGCCAGAAACCCCATGGAAGAAAAACCCAAAACCTCCTTCCTCCCAAAAATCCAGAAACCCCACGCCCCCCCATGAAACCCTTAACTTTTTCTCTTTTACTCTTTTCAACTTTTGCGCTTCCACTCCCCCGAGGCCTCATGACCAACCAGCCGCCATCGCCGCTCCTCCCCCTCCAGGCGGATGCCCCCGTCGTCCCCCTGCCCAAAACACTCATGCTCTCTTACATCGGCCGCGACACCACCGCCCCACGCCTCCGCCGCACCATCACCTGGAGCCTCCGCATCCTTGCCACGCTCAACGCCGCCATCTCCCTCGCCCTCCTCTCTTTCATAACTTCCATCATCTACCAGCGCTTCACCCTGCTGGCCATGTACGGACACCCAACGCCCCTCTTGGAGGCCCTCAGCCAATTTGGCGGCCACATCGCCATCACCATTCCCGTCGTCATCCTCACCGCCGCCCTCGCCATCACCTTCTTCGTGGGCGCCGGTCCCGCCAGCCGCGGTTCCCATGTCGCCGCCGCGCTGGTCACCCTCGGCCTCATCCCCTATTTCTTCCTCCTCCCGGTCGCTACCGCCATGAGCTGCACCGTGGCCATCCTCCTGCTCCTCGACGCCCACCCCCAGCCCTCCGCCGCCGCCCTCTTCGTCGTTCTCCCCGTCGGTCTCCCCGCCGTGCTCCTCCTCAAGGACCTAGTCACCTGTATCACCTGGGCCAGTAACAACCCCACCGAGGAAAAACCCAAAACCCCCTTCCTCCCCTCCCGCTCCTCCAAACCCCAGTCTCCACCCTGACCTCTTTTTCTCTTTTATTCTTTTTCTCTTTTATTCTTCCCAAGGTCACCATGAACACCCCCCCACCATCGCCCCTCCTCGAGCTCCCCCCCGCCGACGCCCCGGTCCCGCTCCCCCACGCCCCGATGCTCACCTACGTCACCGCCTCCAACTCCGCCCCCCGCGTGCGCGCCGTCACCACCTGGGGCGTCCGCTCCGTCGCCCTGCTCGAAATCCTCCTCGGCTTCTGGTTCAATCGCGCCTTCATCGTCAGGCTCGTCGCCATCGCCACCGTCCACACCCCCGCCGCCCTCACCAACTTCTCCGTGGCCCTCTCCCACAGCCTCGTCACCCTCGTCCTCGCCGTCATCATGTTCGCCGTCGCCCTCTTCCAGTGGCTCCTCGCCGCCTCCGCTGGCCGGGGCAAACGTTCCTCCTGTTTCCTCCTCATCGGCACCCTCATCCCCTTCGAACTCCTGCTGATCTGCCTCGCCGCCGGCACCGGCGCCTCCGCCATCGACACCTTCGACCACTTCCAGCAACCCTTCGCCCTCCTCGGTCTCGGGGCCACCGCCGCCGCCGCCCTCGCGTTCCTCTTCACCAAGGACCTCGCCACCTTCCTGCGCTGGGCCGCCCTTAACCCCTACACCGAAAAGCCCTCCACCGCCTTCCTCTCCCTCCGCCCCGACACCTCCCTCCTCAAGGCCGCTCCCGTGACCGCCCCGGATCCCTCCCGCGGCCTGCCCGCCGAGCCGCCCCCCACCCGCGTCCGCAGCGACACCGCCACCGCCTTCGCCTGCCTCTCCTGGCTCGCCCTCGCCATCGCCCTGGTCACCGCCTTCTGGCTCCTCAGCCAGACCAGCGTGTTCGTTCCCGAATGGTCCTGGTTCCTCAGCGCCTCCCGCCCCCAATTGCTCGACATCAGCCTTATCCTGCTCCAGCGCGCCCCCATCGGCGTCTTCCTGCTCGTCGTCGCCCCCCTCGTCGCACTCTTCAGCCGCATCCTCGTCTCCCCCATCCGCCAGGGAAACGCCGCCGCCTGCATCATCGCCATCC
>JBEHXY010000119.1:0-9658 GCA_048498455.1 Planctomycetota bacterium
CGTCCCGGCGATTCGGCCATCATCTCCACCGTCCCCTCCTCCGACGACTCGGTCATCCTCGCCGCCCCGGAGCCCTCGGCCGCCGCCATGGCCCACTTCCGGGTGCTGCTGCACGTGGCCACCGCCCTCTCGGCCATCTTCGATGTCGACCAGATTCTCAACCGCGTGATGGACATCGTGTTCGAGCAGTTGCGCGCGGACCGCGGCTTCATCGCCCTGCTCGAAAACGACAACGCCGCGGAAGTCGAGCCGCGCGTGGTGCGCTTCCGGGACGATGACCAGCCGACGAAAATCGCCGTCTCGCAGACCATCATCCAGCACGTGATGGAAAAGAAGGAAGGCGTGCTTTCCAGCAACGCCATGACCGACCAGCGCTTCACCAAGGGAAAGAGCGTTCACAACCTCACCATCCGCTCCGCCATCTGCGTGCCGATCAAGGGCCGCGACCGCATCGTCGGCGTGCTCAACATCGATTCCAGCATCGCCAACTTCACCTACACGCCCGACCAGCTGCGGCTGCTGACCGCCATCGGCCTGCTCACCGGCATGGCCATTGAAAACACCCGCCTGTACCAGGAAAACGTGCAGAAGGAACGTCTCGCCGCCACCGGCGAAACCGTGGCGTCGCTGTCCCATTCGATCAAGAACATCCTGCAGGGGATCTCCGGCGGGGCCGAGGTCGTGGAGATCGGCCTCAAGAAAGGCGATCTCGACAACGTCCGCATCGGTTGGCGCATGCTGCAGCGCAACCTCGACAAGGTGCAGGGTCTTACGCTCAACATGCTGGCCTATTCCAAGCCCCGCAAGCCGACCCTCGAACTCACCCACCTGCCGCACGTCCTCAACGAGTGCCTGGAGCTGGTGAAGACCCCCGCAGAGGACAAGGAAGTCGTCCTGCTGTCGGAATTGGACGAATCCGTGCCGCCGATCGCCGTCGATGCCGACGGCCTCCACCAGGCGGTCCTGAACCTGCTGGTCAATGCCATCGACGCCGTCCCCGCCAAGACCGGTGTGGTCACGCTTTCCACGCAATTCGACGCAGCCGCCCAGCAGGCCATCATCGAGGTCCAGGACAACGGCGTGGGCATCTCCAGGGAAGATCAAAAGAAAATTTTCGCCCCCTTCTTCTCCACCAAGGGGCAGCGCGGCACTGGCCTGGGGCTGGCGGTGACCAAAAAAATTGTTGAAGAACATGGCGGATCGATCGAGCTCAAATCCGAGATCGGCCAGGGAACCACGTTCCGCATCCACCTCCCCGTGGGTGCCGCCGGCAAGCCCGATCAGACCCACGGACCCGGTTCAGACCTCCCAAGTTAACCCCCGTTCCCGGCCTTCGCGCCGCCAAGCTCAACCTTTTTGGCCCTCCGACGCGACTCTGGCACGGTTCCTGCCGATAATCTTTTTGCCCCTGCCGCTGGCCGGGTACCCATCCCGGGAGCGTCCGGTCCCGTATGGTGGTATGGTAGGTCCATCCTGAGCAGGGCTGTTCATGTATCTTCAGCATTACAATTTTCAGCAGTTGCCCTTCCGCAACACCCCCGATCCGCGCTTCTTTTATGAGACCCCTCGGCACAACGAGGCCCTCGCCAACCTGATTTACGCGGTCGAACAACGCCGCGGCTTCGTCCTGCTCTCGGGCGAAATCGGCTCGGGCAAGACCCTGGTGACCCACCTCCTCCTCAAACACATCGAAGACCACGCCCAGATCGCCCTGGTGCGCAATACCCACCTCAATTCCTCCCAGCTCATTCGCCTCATTTGCGATGAATTCGGCGTGCAGGTGCCCGATGAAGCCGACAAGGCCGCCATGCTGCTGGCCCTCAACAGCTTTTTGATTCAGCAGCTCGCCGAGGACCGCCTCGTCGTGGTCATCATCGACGAAGCCCAGAACCTCTCCGACAAGGTGCTCGAAGAGCTCCGCATGCTCTCGAACCTCGAAACGTCTTCGGAAAAATTGCTGCAGATTGTCATCGTGGGCCAGCCGGAACTGCGCGACAAAGTTTCGCAGCCGCACCTCGAACAGCTCCGCCAGCGCATCGCCCTGTCGTATCACCTGGACCCGCTGACGCTCGACGAAATCACCGCCTACATCAACCACCGCATGAAAATCGCCGGGCCCGAGCACACCGCCTCCTTCACCCCCGACGCCATCGCCAAGATCGCCCGCTTCTCCCGGGGCACCCCCCGCATCATCAACGGCCTCTGCGACAACGCCCTGCTCTATGGCTTCACCGCCGGCACCACCACCATCGACGAACCCCTCATCGACAAGGTCCTCAAGCATTCCATGCACCTCGTCCCGCGCCAGCACTCCCCCACGCAGATGCCGGTAGGGGGGGTCACCATGCCGGGCTCGCGCTCGGTTTCGCCCACGCGGCGCCCCGTGCAGCCGCCCGGCTTCAGCGAGCTTGGCAACAGCGCGCTCGATGGAGATAAAAAAAAAGTGCCAGTGACCCCGCCGCCGGCGCCGATCCCCTTCCCGAATATGGGGACGCCGCGGCAGACGCCCCATACAGCGACGTAACCGACCTCAGCGACGAATCGCCCGCCCCCTCCAGGTTCGTTAATCCCTCCGCCGAAACCATCGCCGCCCACGTGATGCCCGGTCCTGACGGCATCGTCGAGATCATCGATGATGTCGATGACGACGAACCGCCGGCCCCCTCTCCCGAGCCCCAACCCGACGCCGCGCCCGCCCCGCCGGCGCGCACCCCGGCCGGTCCGTTGCGCACCGGTTCCATCGCCATGGTGATCCCCGCCCAACACCTCTTTGGCGCGTAAGGGGCGTTACGTCGCGGCCTGCTGTCGATCCACCCGCTCAAAACGAAACGGGAACCGCGGAATTCGCCGCAGGTGCATGGGCACGCGCAGCCGGTTCGCCAGAAAAAAAGCCCCCACGCACAAGCCGAACGCGGCCGCGCACCCCAGCCCCGTCAGCAGCGCCAGCGTCCGTTCTTCCCGAAGGTTCGCTGCGCCGAAGGTGTACAGGAACAGGCACAGAAAAACCGCTGCGCCGGTGCCGGTGATCAGCCCTGCAAACAGGCTCCAAAAGTGCAGCACGTTCGCCAGGCCGCGCTTCCAGAGCATCTTCCGCCAGCAGCGCCGGCAGCACGCGTGATGGGTCGCAAACTCCATCACCGAAGACGTCGTGCGCAGGCGGAACACGCCCGCCAGAAGCAGCAGCGCATCGACCGCACTGGGCGCGAACCGCGTGTTGTAAATCGCCCGCCACGTGAAACGTGCCGTCAGCTCCGACGCCGCCCCGCACCCACAGGCCCCCTCCGCAACCGCGTGTTGCGCGGCCATTGCTTGCGCGTAATAACGAAACGCCTGCTCCTTTGACCCCCAAAGCAGCCGCAGCTTCGACAGCGAGTCCCCGGCTGCGATGGACGCGTCAGCGGCGCTGGGGATTTCGCTCATTTTCCGCTCCTGACCTCTTTACCCCGCCCGCACTTTCTCGATCAGCGCCTCGGTGAACTCCCGCCCGCCCGCCGTGCCGCCCAGGTCGCGCGTGAGCGCCTTGCCTTCGGTCAGCACCGCATCGTATCCCCGCTTAATGCGCTGCGCCGCGGCCCGGCAAGTCTCGTCCCCGCGCGTGTCCGCCAGGTGGTTCAGCATCATCACGCCGCTCATGATGCACGCCAGCGGGTTCGCCAGGTTCTTGCCCGCGATGTCCGGCGCCGTCCCATGCACCGCCTCAAACACCGCCGCGTCATCCCCGATGTTCGCCCCCGGCACCACCCCCAGCCCGCCCACCAGTCCCGCGCACAAATCGCTGATCAGATCGCCGTAAAGATTCTCCATCAGCAGCACGTCAAACCGCGTCGGGTCCTTCACCAGCTGCATGCAGCCGTTGTCGATGATCATCTCTTCGTAGGCCACCGTCGGATGCTCCTCGTCGTGCACCTTCTTGGCCACGCGGATGAACATGCCGTCGGTCAGCTTCATGATGTTGGCCTTGTGGAACACCGTCACTTTCTTGCGGCCGCGCGCCTTGGCATAGCGAAACGCCGCCCGCGCGATCCGCTCGCACGCCTTCTCGGTGCACACCTTCAAACTCGTCACCACGCCATTGGTGATCTCGTTCTCGATCCCCGAATAGAGCCCCTCGGTGTTCTCGCGGAATATCACGATGTCCACGTTCTCATACCGCGTCTTCACGTGCGCCATGTTCCGCACCGGCCGCACCGCCGCATACAGATCCAGCTTCTTCCGCAGCGTCACGTTGACGCTCCGAAACCCCTTGCCGATCGGGGTGCCCACCGGCCCCTTCAACCCCACCTTGTGCGTCCGCACCGCCTCCAGCGTCTTTTCCGGCAGCGTGTCCCCATCGGTCGCGATCGCCGCCTCGCCCGCCGGCATCTCCACCCACGCCAGCTCCGCCCCCGACACCTTCGCCGCCGCATCCACCACCTGCTGCGCCGCATGCGCCACTTCCGGCCCAATCCCGTCCCCCGGAATCAACACCACCGTGTGCTTCGCCATCGCCAAAAACTCCAGAAATCCTCAGGATCACAACCCTCCCATTCGCCCGCGCTATCCTACGCTGCCTTTTTCCCCACCGCAAAATCCCGTAAACTTCCCCGTCCCACCTTCGTGGTCCTTCGTGTCTTCGTGTTTCCGTCGTCGTCGGAGCCCCTCATGGAAGTCGGTATCGTCGGTCTGCCCAATGTCGGCAAGTCCACCCTCTTCAACGCCCTCACCAATGCCGGCGCCCTCGCCGCCAACTACCCCTTTGCCACCATCGAGCCCAACGTCGGCGTCGTGCCCGTCCCCGATGACCGCCTCGAAAAAATCCGCACCTTCATCGAATCCAAAAAACTCGTCCCCGCCCTGCTCCGCGTCGTCGATATCGCCGGCATCGTTCGCGGCGCCTCCAAGGGCGAAGGCCTCGGCAACAAGTTCCTCTCCCACATCCGCGAAGTCGACGCCGTCCTCCACGTCGTTCGCTGCTTCGAGGGCGGCGACATCACCCACGTCGAAGGCAGCGTCGATCCCCTCCGCGACATCGACACCATCGACACCGAGCTCATTTTCGCCGACCTCGAGACCGTCGAAAAAACCATCGACAAGCACCGCAAACTGGCCCGCACCGGCGACAAGGACGCCGTCGCCGCCGTCCCCATCATCGAAAACGTCATCGTCAACCTGCAGAAGGGCACCCCCGTTCGCGCCATGGGCCTCAAGGCCGACGACCTCAAACTCATCAAACCCCTCGGCCTGATGACCTCCAAGAAAGTCGTTTACGTCGCCAACGTCGACGAATCCGATCCCACCGGCAAAGGCCCCCTCGTCCAGAAAGTCCGCGAACGCGCCGCCAAGGAAGAGGGCATCGTCGTCCCCGTCTGCGGCAAGCTCGAAGCCGAACTCGCCGAGCTGCCCGCCGAAGACCGCGCCGTCATGCTTTCCGACTACGGCATGACCGAACCCGCCCTCAACACCCTCACCCGCGAAGCCTACCGCACCCTCGGCCTGCAGTCCTACTTCACCGCCGGCCCGATGGAAATCCGCGCCTGGACCATCCCTGTCGGCGCCACCGCCCCGCAAGCCGCCGGCGTCATCCACACCGATTTCGAAAAAGGCTTCATCCGCGCCGAAATCTACAACTTCCGCGACCTCATGGAACACAAAACCGAAGCCGCCATCAAGGCCGCCGGCAAGATGCGCTCCGAAGGCAAAACCTACATCATGCAGGAAGGCGATATCGCCCACTTCCTGTTCAACACGTAACGCTCTTCGGTTTTATTCCCGCGCCGGGATCGTCAGGTCGAACCAACCCGCGGGCCCGTTCGCCGTCAAGACAAACCGGTTCAGAAGCTCGCGTCCCACCAGCATGTAGGTTTTCGTGGAAGCCACAACCTTTGCTGGCATCCATTCTTCGCCGCCGACGCGGACCCGCAACCGATAAATCGCTCGTCGTTGCCACTTCTCGCCCAGAGCTCCGCGCAGGGTCACAAAGCCCTCAGGCTGCAATCCCAGCGTCTCCAGAAGACCCTCGGGAATGACGCTGGTGTCGGCCCCCGTGTCGATCTTGGCCTCTACATCCAGCAAGGGGAACGGCGCCACCCCCGTCACCACCACGGGCAATGTCATCTCGGGAACAACCGTCGCCTGTGAATACAGGAACCGCATTCAGCGCAATTCCAATCCGGGCAATTCCACCACCGGATCTTCCGCCTGCACCCGCGCCACGAGCACCCCTTCACCGGGAAATCGCTGGTACATGCGGTTTGCCAGCGCATATTCGTCCGCATCACTGTCCACCACGCTGTTGTCTCGGATCGCTACAAATTTGCCCGGCATCCCCGGTTCCGCCATCAGCTTCACCCGAATCGACTGGAAATACTCCACCTGCGCCGCCCACCGGTCGTAGACAGGATTCCCAGGTGCAAACGCATGAATTCCCCCGCCCCCGCCGCCTGACCCCGCTGACGTTGGTAGCCGCTGTGTCATGACCGAATGATTCCTGTGCCAGCTCCTGCCATATTATACAGGAGCAAGCGGCTTGAAGTCTTACCGCGCCTTAAAGTCGGCCTCCTCCTACCGCCGCCCCGCGCGCCGCGCCACGATCCCCGCCACCAAGCCCCCCAGCGTGTAGAGCGCCACCGTCAGCGATTCCGTCCGCGGCGTCTTGCGGCCCGGCACCTTCCCCAGCCCCATCGGCCCCGGCAGCGTCACCGCCCCCACCCCCAGCGCCAAGCCCAGGATCGCCCCCTTCAGCGGCGCCCGCTTCCCCGAGCCCACCAGCGCGTAGGTCGCCGCATTCGACACCAGGTCCGCCAGCAGCGTCGCCTCAAAAAGCGCCTGGCCCTTCGGCTTGGGCAGGTTCGTAAAGTCCAGCACCTTCTTGAGCCCGCGCGCCCCGAGAATGTCCATCCGCGGCGCCCCCTGCACCGTGTGCCGCAGCGTCTCGTGCGCCAGCGTCAACGCCGTCGCTCCCGCCAGCCCGCCAACGATGCATGCACCGGCGCTCATTGGGCACCCCCTTGCCCTGCACCCTCTTGCTTCTGCTCCGAGACCACGCCGGCGCCTTCGCGCTGTCCCGGCCGCGGTGAGGACTCCTCGATCGACCCGTCCGGCCGCCGACCGGCCACCTGGTCGGTCAGCTCGCCATACACGCTTGATTCGTTGTGATCCTTCAGCTTCTTCGCTGCGTCGATGGTTCCGGGCGTTGGCGGATTCTGGCGTTCGTTGGACATGGCATGCCTCCTGGGCGTGTTCGCCTCAGCGGTATGCAATGCAACGGGTGTGCCCGCGCCATCGCCGGGCTGGGCTGCCCCCCCACAACCTGCCGCATAAATCCTCCCCGGTCCCCCCGGCGGCTATTGGTTGTCCGTCCGATGCGCCGGCCGCGTGTAGGGATGAAACACGTTGACGATCGGCTCCACGTTCCCCTCCCGGTCAAAGTACCCGCGCCCCACCAGCCCCGTGTTCGATGCTGGTTCCCACCAGAACACCCCCTTCCCGTGACCGTTGGGAACCTCCATCACGATCTTGTTGAGCGCCTCCAGCCACTGCGCCTGCCCCTCCGGCGTTTCCGGAAAAGGTCCCGGCGTCTGCCGGAAGTACTGGCTCGGCTCATAGTAGTAACCCGTCTCGACGACGATCACATCCTTGCCGTAGGTGTTGGCCGCGAAGGCCAGGTTCGCCTTCAGGTCCACCAGGGTCCCGTGGGACCAAGGATAAAAAGAAAACCCGATGACGTCGTAGGGAATGTCGTAGGTGTTGAGCTTGTCGAAAAATGCCCGCGTCTTGGGGATGTCCCCGCCATGGTCCACATGGATCATGATGCGCGGACGGCGATGATTGCCGCGGCCGGCATCGATGCCGTTGACGCCCGCGTACACCAGGTCGGCGAACGTGTTCCAGTTCTCCGGCAACTTCGCGTTGGGCATCATGAACCCGTTCGACACCTCGTTGCCCACCTGGATGATGTCCGGCAGCACATCTTCCTTGGCGAAAGCGGCGATCGTGTCGCGCGTGTAGTTGAACACCGTCTGCACAAGCTCCGGCTGCGAGAGATTCGCCCACGCTGCGGGAATCGGCTCGTTCCGCGGATCGGCCCAGCCATTGGCGTAATGAAAATCCAGCAGCAGCTTCATCCCCAGCTTCTTGGCTTCCTTGGCATACGCGATGTCATACGCCGGCGTCTGCGGGGTCTGCGGATTCACCGGTTCCACGCACACCCGCAGGCGGACATAGTTGTAGCCATGGTTCTTCAGGATCTGCAGCAGCGGCCTGGCCTGCCCGTCTGTGTCCTTGAACACCTTCCCGTTGGTTTCCAGCCCGAATGTCGACGACACATCCGCCCCGAACGCATACTCCGCGTGCTGCATCGGCGTGAAATACTGGCCGGTCGATTCGTCCTTGATCATGCCCGGCCCGGTCGTCGGAGCGCGGAACCCGCCGCGTCCCCGCCCGCGCGCCGGCGCCGTGCTCGTCGCAGGCGCCGTGGACACGGGAGGCGCCGCCTGCACAGCGGCAATGGTGGCGATCAGCAAGGTGGCGACGCCACACAATCCGCGACGGTTCATCAAGGTTCTCTCCAGGAAAGAGGTCGACTCGTTACTGGGCCGCCGGCGCGTCGGTCAATTCCTGCCCCAGCGTGATCAGGCCGACGCCCATGTACTGGCCGTCATCCTTGGTTTTGCCCACCAGTCCAATGATCGGCGCCCCGCTGCTCAGAAGCGGAACCGGCCCGCCGCCGCCGTGGCCGCCCACCCGGTCGGTTTCGAACTTGTCGTTGGGATCGAGCGTGTTGCCGTCCAGTTTCATGTAGGTCAGCGCCAGGGAGTCGAAACCGCCGCCGCCGGCGACCGAAATGCCGCCGACCGCATACCCCGGCGGCGCCACCAGGTCCACGAACACCCGCATGCCCGGCACGCCATGCTGCACGCCCAGGGCGATGCCCGACGCGGTCAGGTAGATCGGCTGCACCGACTGAATGAACTGCCCCGCGTCATCACGCCCCACACGCAGACCCACCATGATCGCGCCCGACTTGGGCAGGTCCATGAAGGCCTTGTCGCCAAACGCCCCGCCCGCGATCTTCCCCGTCACGTACGTTTTGTCCGCAACCGCCTTGCGGATCTCCCCCGCCACATCCCCCTTCAACGGCTGCATCTTGGTCTTGGCTTCCGCCAGCGTCGTGGGCTTCACCGGCGCGTTGGGCGTCACGGTGTTCGCGGCCGGCGTCTGGATGCGGCGGCTACCGCTCCCCATTCCCTCGCCGGCATCCCCGGCGGCCGTCCGCGGCGTCGCCGCTGCTTCATTGAAATGGGTGTAATTGAACTCGATATTGCCCGAAGCGACTTTGATATCGATTGGCTTGAGCTCGCCCTGCGTGAACATCTTCTGCAGCGCCGCATCCTGCTCATTGTTCAACAGGTCGCGAATCCGCTGCCCCTCGCTTTCCAGTACCCGGTGCTCCGCGTTGATCAGCGCCGACTGCTCCGCGCCCGCTCCCGCCTTCGTGGCGGCGGCGGCGACGGCCCCCTGAAAGCGTTCTTTTTCCTTCACCAGCGCCGCCCGCTGACCCTCGGTGACCTTGAGGCTTTCTTGGAGCTTGGGCGCCATGAAAAGCGTGCAGTAATCCCCCACTGTCAGATCATCAGACGTCAACGCCGCCTTGGGAGCGCTGCTCTGAGCGGCGGCGATG
>JBEHXY010000120.1:0-9647 GCA_048498455.1 Planctomycetota bacterium
CCACCACCCCCCCATCACACCTTCTGCCTCCCCCACAAGCAACAAAATTCCCGCCCCTCACCACCCCACGTTCTTTCGGGGCTCAAACCCGTGCGCCTTGTCCATCGCCGCCAGCTGCCCCTTCTCCTCCTCCGTCAACCCCGGCGGCAACTGCACCAGCACCCGCACATACTGGTCCCCGCGCGTCCCGTCCCGCTGCGGAATCCCCCGCTCCTTGATCCGCAGCCGCTTCCCGCTGCCAATCCCCGCCGGCACCCGCAACTCCACCCGCCCCTCCAGCGTCGGCACGCTCACCGTCACCCCGTTCGCCGCCTCCCCCATGGTCAGCGGCAAATCCAGCACCACGTCTTTCCCTTCCCGCTTGAAATACGCGTGCGGCTCGACGTGCGTCACGATGATAAGATCCCCGCGCCCCGCCGCCCCCGGCTGCCCCTTCCCGCGCACCCGCACCTTCGATCCCTCATCCACCCCCGGCGGAACCTTGACGCTGATCGTCTCATCGATCGACCGGTCCGGCGTGTTCAGCCGCACCTCCACCGTCGTCCCGCGCACTGCCTGCTCAAAGCTGATCGTCACCGGATACGTGATGTCCCCGCCCACGCCCCCTTCCTCGTCCACAGCCCCCCCACCGCCGCGCCGCCGCCCGCCGCCGCCAAAACCGAACGGATTCCCCCCGCCGCCGCCCCCGCGCCGCCCCCCGCCGCGCCCGCCGACGAACGACTCAAACAGGTCGTTCAAATCCACCTCCCCGAAGTCCACCGTCCCCCCGCCCGGCGTCTGCGCGTTGTACCGGAACCCGCCCGCCCCGCGACCCGCATGCGCCGCCGCCGCAGCCGCCTCCGCCGCCGCCGCCGAATTCACCCCCGCATGCCCGAACTGGTCATACGCGGTCCGCTTCTTGGCGTCGCTGAGAACGTCGTACGCCTCCTGCACTTCCTTGAATTTCGCCTCCGCGGACGAATCATTCTTGTTCACGTCCGGATGGAACTTCCGCGCCAGCCGCCGATACGCCTTCTTGATCTCGTCCCCGGACGCCGTCTTGGAGACCCCCAAAACCTCGTAATAGTCACGACTAGTTGCCATAATTGCGCGATTCCTGCCAAGGAGGTAAGAAACCTTTCATAGTATATCGGCCCCTGCCCGGGTTGGCCGAATGATGCGAAATGTTCTGCCGCGATTCCTCCGCGCCGCTCATCGTACCCGCCCGCAGAGCCGATAATTGCAGGAAACAGGAACCTCGTGACCGACACCGCCAACAGCGCCCTGACTCCCGCCGCACCTCCCGCCGACACGGGCATCGGCCAGCGCGCGCTCGGCGGAACCCTCTGGGCCGCCGGCCAGACCGTCGGCTCCAAGCTCGCCGTCCTCGTGCAGCAATACCTCCTCGCCATCCTGCTCATCCAGGAAGACTTCGCTCCCACCGCCATCGCCGGCTTCATCCTGGGCTTCGCCGCCTTCGGACAGCAACTCGGCGTTATCGAAATCCTCGTTCGCCGCCACCGCAAATTCGCCGTCTGGGCCAACATCGCGTTCTGGCTGAATCTCACGGCCGGGCTTGGGGGCATGCTGCTGGTGCTCGCGGTGGCCCCGCTGGCCTCGTTGACCTTCCACATGCCGATCCTCACCTCCTTTCTTGCGATCGGCGCCGTGGCCATTCCGCTGGACGCACTGGCCGCCGTCCCCCAGGCCAAGCTCACCCACGAAATGCGCTTCCGCACGCTGGCCCTCCTGGGCTCCTGCAACGTCTTCGCCACCGTCCTGCTGACGGTCCTTTTCGCCTGGCGGCACTTCGGGGCTTACAGCCTCATCCTGCCCAAGCCCATCGTTTCCGCGGTGCTGGCCATCGCATACTTCAGCGCCGCCCGCGTGCGCCTGCGGCTGCGGCCCCACTTCCATCGCTGGAAACTGGTCTTCCAGGATTCCCGCTATTTCCTGGTCATGAACATCTTCAGCACCTTCCTCACCGCCGGCGACTACCTCACGTGCGGCCTTTTCTTCAGCAAGCCCATCCTGGGTTCCTATTACTTCGCCTACAACGCCTCCACGCAAACCAACCAACTCGTGGCCGCCAACCTCGCCTCGGTCCTGCTGCCCAGCTTCACGAAAATGCGCGACTTCAAGCGCCAGGTGGATGCGTACGCACGCGTCTGCGGGCTGATCTCTTTCGTCGGCACCCCGATGTGCCTTCTTCAGGCCACCTGCGCCGCCCCCCTCTTCCACCTGGTCCTGAAACACAAGTGGGACACGGCGCTGCCGCTGTTTGCGATCCTCAGCATCGGGATGCTCTTTGTGCTGCCCAGCGGCCCGACGGTGAGCATGCTCAAAGCCCAGGGCCGCTACAGTCTGCTGATGAAATGGACCTGCATCGTTTCGGTCGGCTTCATTGTGTCCGTCGTTTGCGGCGCCCTGCTGGGCAGCATCCGGACCGTCGCGATGGCGGTGGCCCTCTTCTATACCGTGGCCGGTCCGGCGGGCTTTATGCTTCCCATGCTCGGCCTCGCCGACAAGTGGGCGCACCTGTGGCGGGTGTACGGAGCGCCTTTGCTGGTGGGGCTGGTCGCCGCGGCAGCGGGAGTGGCCGCCTCGTGGCCCATCACCGGCGATTCGCCGGCAGTCCTGGCCGCGACGTTGGCCATCCGCGGGTCCGTCACCTGCGCCGTTTATGCGGTGCTGGGGCGATTCCTTCTTCGCCAGCATTTCAAGGAAATGATGAACACCGGAAAGTTGCTGTTCTCGAAAATCAGCGGCCGGCGGTCCAACCGGCTGGCGCCATCGGCAGGGAGTGCGTCGTGAACCAGACAGAAGCGGCAACCCGGACCTCCACCCGTTCCCAGGCGGTCTGCCACTTGTGCGGGCACTCGGGAAGCCATGAAGTGTTTCCGGTGCGAGAGATGATGCAGGGCCTGCGGGAGGTTTTTGACTACACGCGCTGCCCCTCTTGCGGATCCCTGCAACTTGCCTCGCCGCCCGCGGATCTGAGCAAGTATTACGCGGACAACTATTATTCCTTCAACGTCCAGGCGAAACCCCGCTATTCGCGCGTGGAACGGTGGCTGAAGCACGCCCGCGCACGCCATGGCATGGGGAAACCGAACCTCGTGGGCGCCGTGATGGTGCGGCTCAAGGGCAAGTGGCCCTACTTCGAATGGTTCCAGAAAGCGGGCCTGACCTTTCAATCGCGCATCCTGGATGTGGGCTGCGGCAAGGGTGATCACCTGCTGCGCCTCGCCTCAGATGGTTTCACCGCGCTGGCCGGCGCCGATCCTTTCGTGCCGGAGGATTTCTCGCCCGTCGATGGCGTCCGCATTCACAAGAAAACGGTTCACGAGATGGAAGGCTCATTCGACTGCGTCTTCTCCAGCCATTCCTTCGAGCATATGCCCGATCCGCAGGGCGATCTGAAGCGCATGGGACAGCTCGTAACCGGCGGCGGCGTCGTGTTGATCGTCGTACCCGTCGCGGACTGCTGGGCGTGGCAGCAGTACGGGGTCAACTGGTTCCAGATCGATGCGCCGCGGCACGTGAGCGTGCCGAGCCACCGAGGCATGGAAATCCTGGCGGCGGGAGCGGGCCTGGTGCTGGAAAGCGCGATTTACTGTTCGACCGAATCGCAGATGGTGTTCAGCGAGTTCTATGCCAGGGACATTCCGCTGGTGGAAGCGACTCCGGAGCTGGTGGCGAAGCACTATTCCGCGGAGGCGATCGCCGCTTTGCACACGCAATCGCTGGCGTTGAACGCGGAGGGCCGGGGCGACCAGGCGTGCTTCATCCTGCGGAAGCCCCGCTGACGATCGACCGCGGCCTGGACGGGGCACTGCACGCTTCAGCCATTTTCTTTGAGCACGGTGAGCAGGCGGGAGACGGAGTGGGACCAGTGGAAGCCATCGGCGCGGCGGCGGCCGGCTTCGGCGTAATGCTGCCGCATCGCGGGATCTTTGAGAAGTGCGGCGACGAGATCGGCGGTGGCTTCGGGGCGGGATTCATCGAGGAACATTGCGGCGCCGCCGGCGGTTTCGGGGAGCGCGGTATTGGTCGCGGTGATGACCGGCGTCCGCGTGGCCATGGCTTCGAGCATCGGGATGCCGAAGGTCTCGTAGCGCGAGGCGAGCACCAGCACCAGCGCCCCGCGCATGATCTGTGGAAGGCGGTCGTTGAAGACGTAGCCGAGGTTTTTGACGTTGTCGAGTTGTTCCGCCTGCCGCAGGAATTCGTCGTGACTGTGGCCGACGACCCAGACCTCGGCTTCACTTTTCGCGGCCTTCATCGCCCGCGCCAGGCCCAGGACGTGCTCGGCGCCCTTGTTGGCGGTCAGCCCGCCCACGGCCAGAACGTAAGGCCGCCCCTCGGGCGGCGGCGGCGGCTGGTCACCGGCGGCGAAGTACTCCTCTTCCACGCCGTTGGGGACGACGTGGATGCGCTTCGGGTCCACGCCGAAAAGCCGGGTGGTGGTGGTCTTGAGGAACTCGGAAACGGAGATCAGCACCCGCGCGTGGCGGAACATCGGGAAGATGATCGACTTCATCAGGTTGCGGCTTTTTCGCGCGGCGGGACCCTGTCCCCAAGGCTGGTCGCGCTCGAACCACATGAGGCAGTGCAGCGTCGTCGCCAGCGGAATCCGGCGGGTGGCGACGTAGGCCTCGCCGGGCGAATAGATCCAGTCGGCGTTGTCGACCCAGCGCTCGATCTTGGGGAAATTCAGATGCCGCCACGCGCGTTCAAGCAGCACGCGGCGAAAGGGCAGCGGCCGGCAGGGAACTCCCTGGATTTCCGACAGGGGTTTGGGCTTGCCGGCGGGATCAAGGTCGTTGCGTGCGGCGATGACTTCGAGGGCGACGCCGGGGCTGGCGTGCAGGCCGAGGGTCATGTTGTTGATGTGCTTGCCGACGCCCGTGGGCTGCTCGGTGCGCTTCATCTGGATGAAGGCGGAGATGCGGAGGTCGCTCATGGGGCCCCCGCGGAAAAGGAGCGAGGCGCCCAGCGCCGGGCGGCGACCGAGCGGGGCAGCACCAGCAGCGGCAGCGTGCCCAGGAGATAGCGCCAGCGTTTGAGGCGCCACTGGTGCGGCCACTCGCGGCAATAGAGCTGCATGCCTTTGCGGCGCTGGCCGGAGCCCAGTTGCCGCACGACGGCGAAGCGGCCCACCATGGAAATGAACTCGTCGATGTGCTGCTGCTGCGCGGGGGAGAAGGAGTGGAACTCCCCGCCGCGCTGCATGTTTCGCAGCAGGCGAATGCCGTTGAAATAGAAGGAAGCCTGGGACGAATAATTCGAGGCGTGCTCGCGGTAATGCATCAGGATGGAGCGCCCGGCGATTCCATACGCACCGCGGCCCATGATTCCCAGGTAATAAGGGGTGTCCTCGATGCACTGGCGTTCTTCGCTGAAGCGGAGGCCGCGGGTTTTTTCGCGATCGACCATGAGGGCGGAGCAGGTCACCAGGGAGATGCAGCGGACCATTTCCTGGAGGGGGTTTTCGATGAGGCGGTCCCAGTAGTCGCGGGGGATTTCCGGGGCATCGAGGGTGGTGGTCTTGGCCCAGGGGACGCCGACTGCCGCGCATTGGGGATGGCTGCGGAAGAAGGCGACCTGGGTGGCGATTTTTTCGGGAAGCCAGAGGTCGTCATGGTCGAGGAAGGCGACGAATTCGCCGCGGGCTTCGTCGAGGCCGCGGTTGCGTGCAGCGCCGACGCCGGCATTTTTCTGGGAGATGACGCGCAGCCGCGGGTCGCTGAGCTGCGCGAGTTGTGCGGCGGTGTCATCGGGTGAGCCATCGTTGACGACGATGATTTCCATGTCCGAAAACGTCTGGGCGAACACGGAGTGGAGGGTCTGGAGGAGGAGACCGGCGGCGTTGTAGGTGGGTATGACCACCGACACAAGAGGGGCGGTCACGGGTCAATAGTCCATGGCGAGGACGGGATAGCTTTCGCCGTCGGCGAGTTCCGCGGCGGGCTCGAAGGGGGCGAGGGCCTGGGCGCGGAGCACTTCTTCCACCAGCCCAATGGCGGCGAAGAGGAAGTAGAGAACCAGCTCGAGCGGATTCCAGACGCCCAGCAGGGCGCTTTCGGTGATGGAGATCACGCAGAGCATGCCGGCGGTGGCGAGGATCCAGTCGGCGACGGCGCTGTGGGGTCCAAGGAGGCGGCGCTGCCGGAAGATGTTCAAGGATTCGAACATGAGCACGAGGAGCGCCAGCGCCGCGGGGACGATGCCGACGAGACCGTAGTAGGCGAGGGTGGCCAGGAAATAGCTTTCGCCGTAGCCGACACCCGCATAGGTTTCTCCGAACACGGGATTGGCCCTGAAGGTTTCGTAGAGGGCCCGCCAGGCGTCGGCGCGGGTGTTGAGGGGATCGGTGAGGCGCTCGACGTTGGAAATGGCGGCGGGGAAGAAGATCAGGGCGAGCCAGAACAGGGCGGCCACGGAGGCGCCGGCCAGCAGAAGTGGGCCGAGTCGCCAGCGGTAGTAAAGCGACAGGCCCACGAGGCCCATCAGCAGCCCGCCGCGAGAGCCGGACCAGATCATGAACAGGACGATGAACGCCGCGGTGATGCGGTAAATGATGCGCATGGCGGCCGAAGTGCCTGCCTTCTGCGAGAGCAGGAGGACCGGGATCAGGAACAGCGCGCCCATCAGGCCGACGGTTTGGGGATTGGAGGTGAAGCCCCAGAAGCGGCCGACGGAAGCGGCGGGGTTGGCGAGCACCTGAAAGATGTTGGTGACCACAAAGAGGATGGCGGTGAGGGCGATGCTTCGCAGGAGCCAGTAGACGTCTTCGATGGACTGCATCCAGCGGCCGATTCCGGCGATGACGGTCAGGGCGAGGAGGCCATAAGAGACGAAGCTGAGGAAGGCGCGGGGCCGGGCGTCGGCGTCGGCGAAGAGGCGGATGCACATCCAGAAGTCGAAGGCGAGGAAGATGATGGCGGCGGCGGGGAGCAGGCGTGTGCGCACGCCGCGGCTGTCCCGGAGGGCCGGTATGGCGAGGATGGCGACCATGGCCACCATGAGTTCGCGGGAGTAGAGGCGGATGACGCTTAAGGGGAAGGGAAGGATGAGGACGTCGTTGTGGAAACGGGACTCGATGACGACTTCACCGGAGCCATAGAGACTGACGTAAAGGATGAGCGCGATCCAGACCCACTTGAAGTTGGGGATGCGGATGAGCATGAGGGCGCAGATCGCCAGGGCGACGACGCCGATGATGCCGGCGGGACTGAAGAAAAGTTGCTGCAGCCGGCCGAGGTAGGCAAAGACTGTATCCTGCGGGGGCATGAAGGCCTCGTGGGGTGTGAAAAAGGTTCTGTACCCCCATCTTCGGCCACAGGGAGGCCGGCGATGAAGGCGGATTCTGCTCAGCAATCACGATAGTGGTTATCGGACACGATACAAAACGGCAGTGACAAATCAAAGCGGCCAGGCAGCCGGACGGGGGCCGCGACAGCGTGCGGCAGCGGTTTCGATGGTCTGGGCGTAGCGGTCGAGGGTGAACTGCCGGCTTTTCACGAGGGCGGCATTGGCCATGGACTGCAGCAGGTGGCGGTCGTGGTGAAAAGACAGGAAGGCCGAGCTGAGCGATTGGGGATCGCGGGTGGGCACGATGTAGCCATCCACGCCGTGGGTGACGACATCGCCGCAGTTGGGCGTGGTCACCACCGGCAGACCGTAAGACATGGCCTCGATCTGGGTGATGGCGAAGCCGTCGGAGATGGTCGGCAGCACAAAGACGTCGGCGGTACGGTAGAGGCGGAGCACTTCCTCCCGGGACACTTTGCCGACCACCTGGACATTGGGCGGGGCCGACTTGAGGGCGGTTTCTGAAATGCCGACGTAGCCGGCGACGGTGAAGCGGATGTTTTCGGACTGAAGCTGGCGGGCGGCTTCAAAGAGGTAGGGGATTCCCTTGCGAAGGACGATTTGTCCCACCCAGAGGACGTGCAGGGGGGTTCCCGGGGGGGAAGCCGTCTTGCCGGCGACGGGGGCTTCGGCTTCGTAAGCGAGGGGAACGACGGCGATTTTTTCGAGCGGCACGCCCTGGCTGTGGATGGCGCGACGGGAGAACTCGGAGTTCACAAAAACGAGGTCGGCGGCGTCCCATTCCTGCTGCAGGCGGTCGAAGTAGGCCTGGGGGACTTCGCTGGGGAGCGCTTCCCAGCCGGGCCAGCGGGCGGCTTCCTCGCGGATCATGTCCTGGTCGGTTCTGGCGGGATCGAGCTGGTCGACGAGCGTGAGCAGGCCGCGCTGCCGGGCGAGCTGCTGGATTTCCAGCGCACCGGTGGTGAAGGCAAAGAGTGCATCGCGCTGCGGGTCAAGTTTCTGGCGGGCGAGGTGGCGGGTGACGCGCTGGGCGAAGGACTTGCCGACCTCGAGGTAGTGGAGGAATTCGCTGGGGGCCTTCTGGGCGCGCTGGCGGCGTTTGTGGCGGATTTCTTCCCGGAGCGTGGCGGTGGTGAAGCCCACGACTTTGCCTGCGGGGAGCTCCGGGTGGTAGCGGCGGGAGAGGCCGCGGAGGGGCGGGGGCAGGCGCGCGAACGTGCTGCGGAAGTGGGACACCCAGGCGTCGGTGTAGAAGCATTTGAGGTGGCCGCGGCGTTGAAAGCTGAGGGGGCAGCTGTAGTGTTCCCGGGAGCCGATCTGGCTGACGATCCACTGAAAGTCGGGCTGGGCGGAATCGGTCAAAGGAGGCTCCGGTGTGCGGTGCGGGCCGGCGGCGTGGGCCGGCGCGGCGAGGGGCGCTTGGCGCGTGGCCCTGGGTTTTATCGGATGCGGGGCCATCGGGGCAACTCACCACAAGCCGTCTCGGGTTCTATCGGCGATTGGGTATCCGTCCATTGATTGGAGGGCGTCGGGCGGGTCGCATAGAATCCGCTCATGCTTGCGAAACGAATTATTCCGTGCCTGGATGTCGACCGGGGCCGCGTGGTGAAGGGGGTCAGGTTTTTTGACCACGTGGACGCCGGGGACCCGTTGGAGCAGGCGATTTTTTATGATCGCGGCCATGCGGACGAGCTGGTGTTTTATGACATCTCGGCCAGCCACGAGGGGCGGGGGATCATGGCGGAGGTGGTGCGGCAGGTGGCGGACAACGTGTTCATGCCGATCACGGTGGGCGGGGGGATTCGGACGCTGGACGATGCGACGGCGCTGATTCAGGCGGGGGCGGAGAAGGTGAGCGTGAATTCCGCGGCGGTGAAACGGCCGGAGCTGATTCGGGAGATTTCGCAGAAGTTCGGGCGCTGCGCCACGGTGCTGGGGCTGGATGCCAACCGGGTGAAAGATGCCGATGGGGTGGAGCGGTGGCGGGTGTTCGTCAATGGCGGGCGGGTGGACACGGGCGTGGAGGTGATGGCGTGGGTGAAGAAGGCGGAGGAATTGGGGGCTGGAGAGATTGTGCTCAACGTGATGAACGCGGATGGCACGCAGGCGGGGTATGACCTCGAGATGACGGCGGCGGTGAGCGAAGCGGTGACGGTGCCGGTGGTGGCCAGCGGCGGGGCGGGATCGCCGGAACACATGCTGCGGGTGCTGCAGGAGGGGAAGGCGGATGCAGCGCTGGCGGCGTCGATTTTTCACTTTCGCACGCACACGGTGGAAGGGGTGAAGGCGTATCTGAAAGCGCACGGGGTGGCGGTGCGGGTGTGAGGGGT
>JBEHXY010000121.1:0-9603 GCA_048498455.1 Planctomycetota bacterium
GCCTGGATCGCATAGGTCACATAACTGACGATCCCCGCCACCAGCAGGAACGGAGCTTTCTCCACGAGCAGGTTCACGGCATTCGCCCGCGTGATCCGCCGCAGCGGCCACCCGTCGAGCACCAGCAGCAGAAACGGAAAGGTCACCAGCATCGGCTTGGCCGCCAGGCTCAGGACCAGCAGCCCGACGCTCGCCCAGTAGGGGCCCCAGCGTGCCGTGCGCACGAACCGCACGTACGCCAGCAGGGCCAGCAATCCAAAAAAGGCCGACAGGACATCCTTGCGTTCCGTCGCCCACGCCACCGATTCCACGCGCAGCGGATGGACGCCATAGAGCGCCGCGGCGATCACGCTCCGCCAGAAATTTCCCGTGGCCCGCTGCAAGAACAGGTACACCAGCACCACGTTCGCCGCGTGCAGCACCACGTTGGTCAGGTGAAATCCCCACGCCCCGCGGCCGAACAGCGTCACATCGAGCGCCAGGCTGATCCACGTCAGCGGCAGCCAGAAAGCGCCGCGCGTCGAGGTCAGGGCCGCCAGAATCCCGCCCGCCGAGAGCCCGTTCTGCACCAGCGGGTTGTCCCTGATGTAGATCGGATCGTCCAGGCCGATCAGCGGGGAACCGACCGCCAGCAGCCACGGCACGCACAGCAGGAGCAACCCGACGATCGCGCGCCCCTCCAGCGGGTGCCGCGCGGGCGCTGCCCCTCCCCGCATCGCTGGACGTTCATATGCAAGTGTTGGCTGCGTCACGCGGCCATCCCTCTCAACCCGTCGGCTTGTCCGTGCACTGTGGCCGCGCGCCGGCCGGCAGCGGCGGCGTCGGCGCCACCCCCGCCTTCGGCAACGTCCCTTCGAGCTCCTGCCGCCAATGGGCCACGTCCCCCGCCGGCCCGTACACATACATCATCTTCGCCGGCGTTTCGCCGATGTTGGTCAACTGGTGAAACACCCCGCTGGGGATGTACACCGCCTGCCCGGTGGAGAGCGTCTGCCGCTCCGTCCCCAGGCACATCTCGCAGGTCCCCTCCACGATGAAATAGACTTCTTCCTGCTCCTGGTTGTGCCAGGGCACCTGGCCGCCGTTGGGCTCCAGGACCACCAGTCCCATCGCAAAGCTCGTCGCCTGGATCGGGCTGGGCCCGCCCACGAGGTTGCGCGTCCGCCGCCGCGCCGGAAACGCCCGCCCTGTCGTCGTGTTCAAATCCGCAATCTGCATGTCCTGGCCTCTCCGCACAGTCGCTGCGACGCCGTGTCGCCAATGCTGCTCTGGTATAACGCTTGCCGCCGCCCCTTGTCGCACCACCACCATAGCAGTGTCCCCCCCTCGCGCGTTATGGATTTTTACGCCGACTTTTGTACTATTCGGGCATGGCCGACGCCCCGCTCATCTTCCTTTACGCCACGCACATCCCGCGCTGCCGCCACCACATCGACAAGGTTTTTCAAGGCTACTACACCCTGCAGTACATGGAGCCCGGCTCGCCCGGTGGCGTAAAACTGGAAATCGGCAACCGCCATTTTGGACTAAAAGGCCGCTGGTTCTGGTCCTGCTATCCCGGCCCGCGCATCTGCTTTCACCCTGCGGAAGATCCCGCCGACCCTCAGCACTCCTCACCCAGCGCGCAGCACTCGTTCTGGAATCACCGCTACGTCGCCTTTCGCGATTCCGGCGCCGGACTTCTCGGCCGCTGGTCCGCCGAGGGGCTCTTCCCCATCGCCCCGCAGCGCGCCCCCGCCGCCACCTTCGGCAAGCGGTTTGATGCGCTCCTGCGTCTCGTTCACAGGCACGATCACTGGTCGCAGCGCCGCGCCGTCCACGCCCTCGAAGGATTGCTTCTCGAACTCGCTGAAGCCCGCGCCACCGCCGACGACCCGGAAGTCCGCCAGCGTCCCTGGCTGCCGGCGATTCTCCAGCAGCTCGAGGAGGCGGGCAGCGCGGGCGCTTCGGCGCTCGTCAACTACGACGCCCTTGCCGCCGGCCTGGGGATCAGCGTCGAAACGTTCCGCCGCCAGTTCCGCGCCGCCGTCGGCGTCTCGCCGCACACCTACGTGGTTCAGGCCCGCATCGCCGCAGCCAAAAAGCTCCTCGCCGAAACCCGCCTCCCCCTCAAGACCGTCGCGGCCCACATGGGCTACAACGACCTCTTCTTCTTCGCCCGCCAGTTCCGCAACACCGCCGGCGTCACCCCCGGCATGTACCGCCGCTCCGTGCAAGGATAACCATGCCTTACCGCATTCAACTCCTCGATGGCCTCACCGTTCTTGACGAGATCCATGACGGGGAAAACTGGCTCGAATCCTGGGCCTTCGACCTTCCCTCCGAGGCGGCGCGTCTCGCCGAACTCGACCCCTCCGGCGACACCTGCTTCAACCGCATCCAGGCGATCCGCCTGCTCGAAGAAGTCGAAACGCTCCAATCCCTCACCCGCACCGCTCCGAACCAGCAGCAAGCCTTCCTCCTCCGCCTCCAGGAAATCCTCGAACGCTGCCGCGACGGCGATCACTACCTGATCCTCTTCCGCGGCACCTAAAATCCACGCCAGTTTTGTGTCTTTCGTGGCTATTCACGTCGTCGTCGGAGCGTTTATGAACCTCGACCTGCACAACAAAGTCGCCCTCGTCACCGGCGCCTCCCGCGGTATCGGCGCCGCCATCGCCCGCCGGCTCTCCAGCGAAGGCATGCGTCTCGTCCTCACCGCCCGCTCCGAGCCCGACCTTCGCGCCCTGGTTCACGAAATTGATCCCGCCGGCGAGCGCACCCTCGTGCACGCAGCCGACCTCCGCGATTCCGCCGTTCCCGCGGCGCTGGTCACCGCGGCCCTCGCCCGCTTCGGCCAGCTCGATTTGCTCGTCAACAACGCCGGGGCCACCCGGCGCGGCGACTTTCTCACCCTCACCGATGATGACTGGCACGATGGCTACGCCCTCAAATTCTTCGGGGCCATGCGCCTTGCCCGCGCCGCCTGGCCGCACCTGGTGAAAACCCAGGGCTCCATCGTCAACATCGCAGGCATCGGCGGGCGCACGGGCGAAGCCGAGTTCACCATCGGCGGCTCCGTGAACGCCGCCCTCCTCAATCTCACCAAGTCTCTTGCCCACAAGGGCACCACCGACGGCGTGCGTGTGAACGCCATCAACCCCGGCCTTATCCACACCGATCGCCTCGCCCGCCGCCTTACCGCCTTCGCCCAGGCCCACAACACCAGCGAGGCGGACGCCGCCAAGCGCATGGCCGCCCATTTGGGTCTCGCCCGCTTCGGCGCCCCCGAGGAAATCGCCAACACCGTCGCGTTCCTCGCCAGCCCGGCCTCGGCGTACACGCACGGGGCGGTCATCGATGTCGACGGTGGTGCGACGCGAACGCTGTGATGGGGGACGGGGGACGGGTGATGGGGGACGGGTGATGGGTGACGGGTAATTGGTAAATGGTAATTGGTAATTGGCTGGCGCGGGGGGCGGGGGTCCCGGCCTCCGGCAGTCAGCTAGATACAGCCCTCCTTCCCCTCCCCTTCCCTCCCCCCCCGCCCCCTCATTCCATCTTTTTGAGCTCGTCGGTCGCGCTTTTGATCCTGGCGATCAGCGTGTTTTGGAATGTCCGCCCTTCCTTGCACTTGGTCGTCAGCTTCGTCTCCAGGTCCTGCGCCTTTTTCGCATCGACCTTCACCGCCGGAATGTACGCGCCGAGTCCCTCCTTCGCGATCGGTCCCAGCGAGGCCTTCACGCTTTCCCCCGTCGTGATCGCCGCCCCGAGCCGCTTCATGGCTTCGTTCAACTTGGTCAGATCGATCTTCGCCTGCTTGATGAACTCCGGCTTGATCACCGCCTCTTTCATGTTCTTCGCCAGCAGCTCCAGCGTCCCGGGCGTCCCGATCAGCAGGCCCATCAGCTCTTCGAGGGCATCCTCCGCCATCGGCAGGGCTTTCTTCAGCTTGTTCCCGATCTCCACATCCTCTTTCTCGCTCTTGTCCGCGATTTTCTTGGACATGTCGATCGAGCCCGCGAGGTCCTTGACTGCCTTTTCCGCCTTGCTCACCGCCTCCTTCACGCGCGCGCCCAGCTTCTTGGCCGCCTCGTCCTTGGACTTTTCCAGTTCCGCCTGCTCCTTCCTGGCGTCGGTAATGTCCTTGTTCCACCCGGCGATCGGCTTCTCGTCGGCCGCAATTTCCTCGCGGATCGCCTTGATCGAATCGGCATTTTTCATCAGCTTTTCCAACTCCCCCTTTGACGACGTCGCGGTGGTCGCAATGCTTCCCATCTCCTTCACCGTGGTCTCCCCGGATGCCAGCATTTTCGCCGTGTCTGCCATGTGCGCTTCCTTCCCAAAAAGTAACAACCGGTATGTTCCAGTGACGGGGGGATTTTAACGCGCTTGATTCCTTCGCACAGCCCCCTTCTTATTTCTGGGTCTGCGTATAATCCCGCCGTTCCCTTTTTCCACGTCACAGGAGCCTTATGCCCATCCTCACCCGCCGCACGCTTCTCCAGTCCCTCTCCGCCGCCGGTCTTGCCGCCCTGCTCCCGGGGGCCCGCGGCCAAACCTCGGCGCCGGCCCTCCCCTTCACCGAGCGGACCTTCAACGCCGATCCCAACGATCCCCTCACCCCCACTCTTTCGAAGGTACACGTCGGCATCCGGAAACTTGCGGACAACCTCTACACGCTGCTCGGTGATGGCGGCTCGGTGTCCGTGTTCGATGGGCCCGACGGGGCCATCGTCATCGATTCCGGTCTTCCGGATCGGGCCAAGGACGTGGCGACGGCCCTCGCCGCCGTCGCCAAGAATCCGCCCGGTACCCTCATCAACACCCACTGGCACTTCGACCACACGGGCGGCAATGCCGCGCTGCGGGCCGCCGGCTATCGCATCCTGGCCCACACCAACACCCGCAAGCACCTGTCCGAAAAAGTCACCGTCGAGTTTCTCAACATGACGGCCGAGCCCTCTCCCGAACCCGCGCGCCCCGCGACCACGTTCGACGACCGCCTCACGCTCCACGTCAACGGCGACACCCTGCATCTCGTCCACGTTCCGCCGGCGCACACCGATTCCGACATCTATGTGCTGTTCGAAAACGCCGGGGTCCTGCAGACCGGCGACATCTTCTTCAACGGCTACTACCCCTTCATCGATTACTCCACCGGCGGCTCGCTGGACGGCATGATCGGGGCCGAGGAAAAACTCGTCGCCGCGCTCAAAGACTTCAAGATCGGCAACCTGAAAATCGTTCCCGGCCACGGCCCGGTGGGGACCCCCGCCGACCTGCAGGCCTCCCTCGACATGCTCAAGAAAACGCGCGACGTGCTCAAGCCGCTGATCGACGCCAAAAAGTCGCTCGAAGAAATCACCGCCGCCAAGCCGCTGGCGGTTTTCAACGGCAAATTTTCGCAGGGCTTCCTCGACGACGACACGTTCGTGAAGCTCGTGTACATGTGCTACACGCACAAGGCGTGACCGCCGGACGGTCAGCGCATGAACATCATGAAGGTCCCCATCAGCACGAGCACGGCGACGCCGGCGGCGACGGTGAGCAGCAGCTGGCCGCCGGCCGACAAGGTGCAAAAGCGTTCGCGCTTCATCATCGCCACCGCGCTGGCCGCCAGGAACAGCAGGCTCGACCAACTGCAGATCATCAGGGGCGTGTGTCGTCCCGGCGGCGTCCACACGAGCGTGAGGATGGCGATAAAGCTGCTGAATCCCGCGCCGGCCACCAGCAGTGCCATGCACACGCTCCAGGCGGTGCGATAGCCCGCCACCAGCGAGAGGCCGAGCGTGAGCGGCGAGCGGCAGAAGCCGCAGCGCCCCGCCTCCACCTCGCGCAGCGGCATGCCACAGACGGGGCACAGGGTCGGCGATCGTCGCAGGAAAGCATTCGTCCATGCATCGGTCATCGCTACCTCCAGACGATCAACAGCGCGAAGGTGACCATCGCCGCGGCGGTCGCAATGGCCAGGGCCGCCACGGCCGCCCGCTTGATGTCCTGCGATCCCGTGGCAAACCGCCGCCGCCCCCACAACAACAGCGCCGGCAGCGGGATCATGAGCAGGAAATAGGAAATCACGATGTTGAATCCCAGCATCCGTGGAAATTCCGGCGAGCCGACCTCCAGCGGCGGCCAGCGTTCCACCAGCACCACGGACAGGCTGAACAACCCCATCCCCGCCCCCGCCGCCGCGACGGCCATCGCCACCACCCACAACCGGTTTAGTCCCTCCTGCGACACCAGCCGCAGCACCAGGGTCACACCGCACTCCGGGCAGCGCGGCTCGCGCAACCGATGCACGTTGTATCCGCACGCCGGGCAGGGCGCTTCACACTGTCCCAGGTACGCCAGCAAAAATGCGTCGTCCGACACCCCCTCGGGCGGCACGGCTTCATGTTCCACCTGCGTGACCATCGCCCCACGATATCCGCAAAGAAAGGCGCCTCACAGAAAAAGTCCGGACAGGTCTCTTGCGCCTCAGGGGTACACCGGTGAAAGAGATCAGTCCCTGGCATCGCTTTTCACGCGCACCTGCCCGTACGGACACACGTTGAGCAGCACGCATTTCTCGCATCGCGGCCCCACCGCCTTGCAGGTCTTCCGGCCATGCTCGATGAGCAGCACGTGCATGGCATACCGGTGTTGCTCCGGTATGGCCGGCTCCAGAAGTTCGTGGGCCTTTTCTGCCGAGACCCTGGGCCCGATCCACTTCAGGCGTCGGGCGATGCGGTGGATGTGCGTGTCCACGGGGAAGACGCCCTTGCCGAAGGCGAAGAGGAGGATGCAGTTGACGGTTTTGGGGCCGATCCCGTTGAACTTCTTCAGGTAAGCGACGGCTTCCGGCAGGGGCATCCGGCCGAGGAACTCCAGGGTGATCCGGCCGCGCTCGGCCCGCAGCTGGCGCAAGATGGCCTGGATGCGCGGGGCCTTGATGCGGGAGAGGCCGCTGACCCGGATCCAGCGCTCCACGTCTTCGACGGGCGCATCGGCCACCTGCTCCCAGGTTTTGAAGCGGCGGCGCAACTGCCGATACCCGGCCTCCGAGTTTTTGTTGGAGGTGTTCTGGGAAAGAATCGTTTCCACGAGCACCTCGACGCCATTGCCCCAGCGCCGCAACTCGCGGTTCCCGTAGGCGGCGGTCAGCCGCTCCAACACCTCCGCCACATGATGCACCTTGGCCATGGCCCCACGATACCGCGCCCCGGGGCGGGGTGCCCGCGGGGGGGCTGCGGTGAGGCGCGTGTGACGTAAGTGGCATTTTGGTGGGGCGATTTTGAGCAGAAATGGAGAGTGCGGTGGCGTTTTTGGGGTGCTGTTGGGGGGTGGGGCCGTTTTTGGCTTAAAAGTGGGGGTGCGGGAGCGGATAAGCGGGGATAAGCGGGGTTAAGAAGGGTTATCCGGGGGAATCTGCGCGCGGGCGGTCGGAGAGACTGGCGATTCTGGCTCAAAAATGGGGGTGACGGGAGGTGGGGCGGGCGCGTGCGGCGGTAAACGGGGGTTCTTTTGAAAATGACTTAGGAATGGGCGGAAGGTTCGAAGACGGGGGGAGATGGCCTCCGGTTGTGCTACCATTCGATGGGGTGTCCACACGATGGGTGTCCACAGGGCACCGGAGGCAGCACCAAGTCCTGCGCTGGGGCGAGTTCCCGATGACCGATCCGCTTCCCTATGCCACGCCGCCGCGGCCGCCGCCGCGCGACCCGGCCGCTTTGGCGGCATCGCTGCTGCTGGCGCCGCTCCTGGGGTGGTTTGCGGTTGGGGCGATGTACCTGGTGATCGGGCTTGAGCCGCTGCTCACGACGCCTGCCGTTCGCAAGGATATCAGCGTCGGGAGTTCGCTGGGTATCGCGGCGGGGGCCCTGGTCCTGTCCGCCACATGCTTCGTTCTGTCGCGGGCGGTCGGTCGCCACAAACGCCCGGCGATCCTGGCGGCCCTGGTAATGACGCTGCTTCACCTGCTGCCGCTGTTGGTGCTGCTGGTGGCGCTGGCGATGGTGGCGAAGCCGTGGCGAGACGATGTGGCCACCGTCTTTTGCGTCATGCTGCTGGTGCCGATCGCCTACCTGACGTACCTGGTTTCCTGCCTCACCCGTTTGCTCAAGGAGCCGCCCAAGCCGCGGTTACAATGATCGGCAATGACGTTTCCGCTTGCTTATGACTCGCCGCCGCGCGACAGCCGTCTTCGCGGCCATCGTCTTGCGGCCTTCATTCTTTTGCTCATCGCCGGCTCCGTGTGGCTGGCCCTGACCGCGCTGTTTGTCGTCTCGGTCGCCAGCCTGTTGCTCTTTTTCTCCACGCCGGGCGGCGGCTACTCTCTGCGCGGGTCTGAATGGCTGATGGTCGCCGGTGAAATGTCGGTCCCCATGATCTTCACGATGGCTTACTTCGCCGGCGCGATCGGGCTGCTCCGCCGGCCCCGCCGCGGGGCCATCACCTCGATGGTCACGGTCTGCCTGAACGCGCTGCTGCCGCTGGCAGCGATCACGCTGAGCATCGTCGACATGCTGCCCGCCTCCGACCCGGGCGACCTGGTTCCCTTCCTGATCCTGGTGATGCTGAGCATCACCACGCTGGGCTACCTGGCGATCCTGCTGGTGCTCCTCAAAAGGAGCCTCCATCCAGCGGCCGCGGCGGCCGATCCTGTCGCCCCGTCGGTCGACGGCCCTGCGTTGGCGCCGGAAGCGCCCGCGCCTGGGGATTCTTCTTCCTGACGAGCCGCCGGTCACCTTTAATCGAACCTTAACACCCCGCCCTGCTCCTTCTGTCAGACTGCTTTTGAGTGAACGAAAGGAGCCTGCCATGACCACCCTCCTGCACCCGCCGGCAGTGGCCCATTACACTTCGCCGATTCCGTTTATCCACGAACGGATTGGGGCTGCGGCCCTGTATTGCTCGGATGGCCGTTATGGCGAGCAGATGGACGACTTCCTGCACAACGCGCTGCTGCTTCCGCATTATGATCGCGTGGCGATTCCCGGCGGCGCCGCGGCGCTGGCCGGGCACCTGCTGGCCACGCGCGAGCGCATCGCCCTGGAACGCCAGATTCTTTTCCTGATCGACGCGCACGAACTCGACACGCTGGTTTTCATCGCCCATGAAAACTGCGGCTTTTACAAGCAGAACCTTCACCCGCACAAGCTGAAAGCCAAGCCGCTGCAGCAGCACCAGGCGGATGATCTCAAAGCCGCGGCCCAGACCCTGCGCCTGTCGCGTCCGCACCTGGAGATCTCGGCTTACCTGGCCCGGCGCACGACCAACGAGCTGGTGGGGTTCGTGCCCATCCCGCTTTGAGGTGGAGCTGGCGGGCGAGCGGGGGCCTGTGCCCCGCGCCTATTTCCCCAGACATTTCGATGTATTCCCTTGCAGCCGCGCCCGGCGATTCTCTACAAGGAAGGGCATGATGCCTCGCCCCCGCATCTTCCCGGGCTGGTTCTCCCGCGCGGCCCGCGCAGGCGCCAAGCGTCCGCGCTGAGTTTTCCACGAAATAGCGATCCGCCGACGTAACGGCCACGCGCGCCTAGCCGCGCTGTCGTTCACGTTCCGCTTTGACGACGTTTCAAAAACCACAGAGGACACAGAGAGCACAGAGATCGACGACGGAAATCACGGACACTCTGTGTT
>JBEHXY010000122.1:0-9570 GCA_048498455.1 Planctomycetota bacterium
TGGGTGGGGAAGCAGGCGGAGAAGCAGAAGTTGACGCCGAGGAAGCGGAGGCGCTGGGGGTTGTCGAGGGAGGTGTAGAAATGGCCGTTGCGGGCGATGACGGGGCCGTTCCTGCCGGCGGGCTTGGGGAGGTCGATGGCGAAGGGGCCGGGGGCGGCGGGGTCGTAGGATTCGGGGAAGTCGGTGAGCTCGGCGGGCGGCGGCGGGAGGGCGGCGAAGGCGGTGGCGGAGAGGGCGAGGAGGGCGGCGGTGGTCAGGAGGATTTTCATGCGGGGAGTTTAGGGGCAGGCGTAAAAGTTAAAAAGAGTAAAGGAGTAAAAGGGGGTGGGGGCTGGAGCGCGGGAAAGGCATTGACAGCGCGGGCCTGATGGCGGTTAATTTGCGGGCGGCTGTTGGGAGAGGATGCATTTGGTTCCGGCAAAGTATGTTCTGCAGGATGTGACCGGGTATCGGGGGGAGAAGATGGTCGAGCTTTGCCTCACGGATTCTTCGCAGTTCACAGAGCCGCTGTTTCGGCCAAACTTTCTGGGGGAGCAGTGGCCGACGATTGATTTTTATGTGGAGTTGATGGGAGTGGGCGGGAAGTGACTCTTCTTCTGGGCGCAGGCGAAAGCGACGAAGGGCAAGCTCACGCGCAAGGGCGTGCATATTTCGTCAAAGAAAAAGGACATTGCCGGATTGCTGGAGATTCCGGGGCCGACGTATCTGCTGGGGGTGCATGAGCCGACGCACCGCGTGTTTGCCAGGGCGGTGCATGAGGGGACCGCGGCGCGGGCGATCACGCGGATTCCGCTGACGCATGAACTGACGCCTGTGAACCTGCAGCACCTGTATAATGAGATCCGAGCGTATTGGCAGGGTGCAGGTCACAAGCCTTCAACATCGGTGTTTGCATGAGCGGCAATCGGGCAAAGTTGGCGGAACGGCGCGGGGAGCTGATGGCGGAGCTGCTGCTCGAGGACCTTGGGGCGCTGTTTGTGTCACGCTCCACGGTGGAGGACCTGGGCTTCGACCTTTTGGCGGGATTTCGCAACGATGCGGGAGGGACGAACACGTTTGCGATCGAGGTGAAATCCACAGAGCAGAACGGGTCTTCCCCGCTGCGGCTGGAACGCCAGGTGTACGAACGCTTGTTGCGGTCGAACACGCCGGCGCTGTTGCTGGTGGCGAATGTGAAAGAGAACCGGCTCTATTATGGCTGGGTGCGGCAACAGGATGCGAAAGGACGGAAGGCGATCCCGGTCCCGGTCGTGGAGGTGAACGAGGGATCGCGCAAGGAGCTGCGCAAGGAGCTCACGCGCAGCAGCGAGGCGATGGCGGAAGCGGGGTGATGTATGCCCGTTCGGACGCGGCGGTGGGAGGATGCGGTGGAGGAGGGGGATGGGTTGCGGGTGCTGGTGACGCGGTACCGGCCGCGGGGGCTCAAGAAGGAATTTGAGACCTGGGAGGTGTGGTATCCGGAGCTGGCGCCCAGCGTGGAGTTGCATGCGGCGGCGTATGGGAAGCAGGGGTTGAAGATCGGGTGGGAAGTGTATCGGCGGCGGTACTTGATGGAGATGAAGTCGGCGGAGGCGCAGGCGCGGATCGCCGAGCTGGCGGAGCGGGTTAAGCGCGGGGAGACGGTGACGCTGCTGTGTTCGAGTGCGTGTGTGCGGGAGAGCCGGTGTCATCGGAGTTTGCTGGCGGAACTGGTGGAGGCGGCGGGAGGGGAAGGGAGCCGCGATGGGGCAAGCCCGCTTGAAGGGCCGTCTTGAAGGCGAGGGGCGGCGCGCGGGGTCAGGCGTCGATGGTGACGTCCTGGGTGGGGCGGGCCTGGCAGGCAAGGATGTAGTGGTCGCGTTTGTCGGCGGAGGTGAGGGCCTCTTCGTTGGCCATGGTGACGGAGCCGGCGAGGAGCTTGCACTTGCAGCGGCCGCAGCTGCCGGAGCGGCATTCGGAGTCGATCGGGACGTTCAATTCCTCGGCGGCGATCAGCAGCGGCTTGGTGTTGGGGACGGGGGCGGACTTTTGCGAACGGGCGAAGGTGACGGTGAAGGTGGCGGTGGCCCCGGCGTAATCCATCGCGGAGGGGACGACGCCAAAGGACTCGGTGAAGATGTTCTGTTCGGGGACGCCGAGGGTGCGCAGGAGGGCGGAGGTGGCGGTGATCATTTCCGTGGGGCCGCAGATGTAGCAGGGGATCTGCGTGAGGTGGGGGATGGTTTGGGTGAGGAGGTCGGGGGTGATGCGGCCACGGAGGCCGGTCCAGGCGGGGTCGTTGTCTCTCGTCAGCGTGTGAATGATGTGGAGGTTGGGGTGGTTTTTAGCCAGGGATTCGAGTTCGTTTTTGAAGATGATGTCGGACTGGGTTTTGTTGGCGTAGATGAGATAGATCTGGCCCCCCCACCGGTGATCGGTGAGGTAGCGCAGGATGGACATCAGCGGGGTGATGCCGACGCCGCCGGCGAGCAGCGCGACGGCGGAGGCGTTTTCGCCGGTGAAGGTGAAGCGGCCGGAGGGCGCCGTGATGGCGAGGGTGTCGCCTTCCTTGAGACTGTGCATGTGGCGGGAGGCGGTGCCCATGTCTTCGCGCTTGATGGTGAGTTCGCAGCAGCCGGGGCGCGAGGGGGAGGAGGCGATGGTGTAGGAGCGGTAGACGTTTTTGCCGTTGATGGGGAGGGTGAGCGAGAGGTGCTGGCCGGGCTGGTATTGGAAGGGGAGCGCGTTGCCGCTGGTGGGCACGAGGCGGAAGGTGCGGACGTTGGGGGTTTCGTCGGTGATCTTGTCGAGACGCAGCTGGCCATTCCAGCGGCCGGTGTCGGTGGCGGCGGGGCTCGCGGCCTGCGGCTTGAGCGCCCAGGCGATGAGGCGATACGCGAAAAGCAGCCCGAAAATGATGAAGAACAGCCAGGGCAGGCGCTTGTCCGATTTCTGCAGCATGTAGAAGTGGATGGCGCCCAGGATGCACACGAGGTAGGTGAGACGGTGGAGATTTTTCCAGCGCGTCGGGCCGAGCTTTTTGATGGTGGAGTTGAAGGAGGTGGCGGCGAGGGGCACCATCAACATGAGGGCGGCATAGCCGATGAGCAGGTAGAGCCGCATGAAAATTTCGGCGAAGGTGCGGGTGAGGCTGAGGGATTGATCAAGCGCGTAGAACGTGAGGAAGTGGAGGCAGGCGTAGAAAAAGGCGTAGAGGCCCAGGGTGCGGCGGAAGTGGAACAGGGCGGCGAAGCCGGTGAGCTTGCGGAGAGGCGTGACGACCAGCGAGAGCGCCAGGAACACGAGGGTGATCATGCCGGTGGTGCGGATGGCGAAGTTGACGGGGTCGGCGCCCAGGTGCTGGTGGAAATAATCCCAGGCGAGCAGGGCCCCGGGCACGAGGCCATTGACCAGCAGCACGAACTTGGCGAAGCGGATGTTCTGTTCGCGCAGGGAAGGTGCGGGCAAGCGGGTGCGGGCGCGCGGCGGCGCGGCGAGCGTGGTCATGGGAGATCCTTCAGCGTTCGGGGGGGATCAATAATCCTTGTCCAGGTCCATGCCCTTGTAGAGGCCTGCAACCTGTTCCTCGTAACCGTTGAACATGCGCGTGGGGCGGCGGCCGTTTTCGCCGATGCGGCGTTCGTCGGCCTGGCTCCAGCGGGGATGGTCGTGGTTGGGATTGACGTTGGCGTAGAAGCCATATTCCCGCGGGGCATACAGGTTCCAGCTGGTCGGCGGCTCCTTGTCGACCAGCGCGATCTTCACGATCGACTTGATCCCCTTGAAGCCATACTTCCACGGAATGACCAGGCGGATCGGGGCGCCATCCTGCGGGGGCAGCGTGCGGCCATAGAGACCCGAGGCCAGCAGCGTGAGCGAGTGCATCGCTTCATCGAGCCGCAGCCCCTCGACATAAGGCCAGTTGAGCACATCGCTGTTTTGCCCGGGCATGCGCTTGGGGTCATGCAGCGTCTGGAAGGCGACGTACTTGGCGCTGGCGAGGGGTGCGACTTTTTCCAGCAGCTTTGAGAGCGAATAGCCGGCCCAGGGGACCACCATCGACCAGCCCTCGACGCAGCGGTGGCGATAGACGCGTTCCTCGGGGCGGGCCAGCTTTTTGAGATCGTCGAGATCGAAGGTGGTGGGGTTGCTGCACAGGCCCGTGACTTCGACCTTCCAGCCGGCGGTGGTGAACCCCGCCGCGGCATCAGCGACGCTGTTCTTGTCGGTGGAGAACTCGTAAAAGTTGTTGTAGTGGGTGATGTCTTCGAGCGAGGTTTTCGCCTCGTCGGTCTTGAAGCCGTCGTTGGCGTAGGCGGAGGCGGAAAAATCGATGGCCTCGGTTTTCACGTCGGCGGCGCGGGCCCGGCGTGCGGGAAGCGGGTTGAGCCCGCGATACAGCAGGCCCGTCCCGATGGCGCTGGCCGCCAGCACGCCCGCTTTCATGAAGGTGCGGCGGTTGATGTAGACCTGCTCGGGGGTGATTTCGCTCGAAGGAATCGGGGGAACGTCTTTCATCGCGGTCATCCATGGTACGGGTTCGGGGGCTGCTGCTGTCTTGGATGCACCAAGCCATCGCGTGGTTAATAGAATATACGCAGAAAGAGGCGGATGCAGACGAGGAAAGCCGAATTTGGTAGAAGGCGGCCATGGACGACCCGGAATTGGAAGTGCTGGTGGATGGCGGGCGGGCGGGGCTGGCCACGGACGAGGTGCTGGTGCGCCAGGGGGATGAACGCGAGCCCGGATCTCCCGAGGGGCGCGAACGGGTGGAGGAGCGCTGGGCGGAATACCTCGCCGACGCCCGGGCCCGCGGCCGCGACCTGTTCAACGGCGGGGTGACCTACCTGCGGCGGGCGGTGTCCGAGGCGGGAGGGCTGGTGCTGGAGGTGGGGCGGACGGACTACCGGCAATTCGTGGTCACGACGCTCCGCGATCGGCCCTGGTTTACCGCCCACGCCCCGGGGGCGATTCGGGAAGCGCTCGGTAATTCGGTGCTGCTGGTGCGCGGCGGGGAGGCGCTGCTGGGAAAGCGTTCGCCGCGGGTGAGCGCGTATGCGGGGCGGGCGCACCTCATCGGTGGGGTGCTGGATGTGCTCCAAACGCCGGACGTGGCGGGCATCGTGGAGCACCTGCGGCTGGAGCTGCGGGAGGAGGCCGGCGTCGAGCCGCGCGAGCTGGTCGGCCAGCCGCGACTGCTGGCGGTGATGCGCGACCTGGTGCTGCGGCAGCCGGAGCTGGCGTGGGTGTGGGAGACCTCCGGTGACCTGCGGCAGATCGGGCGGCAGCTGGCGGCGCACGAACACAGCGACTTTGAAATCGTGCCGCGGACGGGGATCGGGGCGCCGGTGTGGCAGAACATGACGCCGGTGGCCCGCGAGAGCTGGCGTCGCTGGGCGGGGCAGCCGTGAGGGGAAATTGCGCAATAGATGGGGAATTGCGCAATTAATGGATTGGTAATATGGGCCGTCTGGAGCGCCGTTCACCCGCGCCGCGGCCGCGCCTGGCGATTTCGGCCTGCGGTTCCGTTTGACGGAAACCATGGCGGTGGGGGATAGTACGTCCTGCGGCGCGGGGAACCCCTCGGAGGTGTCATCGGTGAAGGTCTTCATGCTGGGCTGGGAGTTTCCCCCGGTCGTCAGTGGTGGTCTGGGCGTGGCGTGCTACGGGCTGGTCAAAGCGCTCAACGCCTCCGGCGTGGACGTCATGTTCGTCCTGCCGCGCGCCGCGGCAACGGCGCCGACGGGGACGGGGGGTCGGGCGGTGGAAAAAGTGCGGCAGCTGGAAGTCGCCAAGCCGGCCACGGTGCAGCAGGCGGTCGAGCGGGCCGTCGAGCATGGCGCCCATGTCCTGCCCGAGCCCGAAGCAGCGCACCAGCCGCCGGCCAAACGCACCCGCGTCGAGCATCATTATGAAGGGGGGCAGGAGGTCGAAAAGTTTGTCGAGGTGGAAGGGGTGCAGGAGGAGCGGCTGCAGCGGGTGACCTTCGTGCCCGTGGATTCGCCGCTGACGCCCTACATGGGCGCCGAGCAGTATGAGCGGATGGTGGTCGAGGAGATCCTCAATCACAAGCCGGTGAAGCGCTGGGAAAAACGTTTCGAGCGCAGCGGCGGCCAGTGGGTGGAGCGCATCATCGAGGAGCCCGCCGGCGAACCGGCGCCGCGGCCGGCCCCCAAGCGTTACCTCGAGGGCTTCGGCCAGGAGGCCCCGCCGGTGGTGGGGCAGGCGGGGTCGAGTTATGCCGGCGACCTTTTTTCCGAAACCCAGCGGTATTCCCGGCTGGCGCTCTCGATCGCCGCGGGGGAAACCTTTGACGTCGTGCATGCCCACGAATGGATGACCTTTGAAGCGGGCATGGCGGTGGCGGCGGCGACCGGCAAGCCGCTGGTGGTGCAGATCCACTCCACGGAAATCGACCGCGCGGGGACCTCCGCCAACGCCAGGATCATCGACATCGAACGCGAGGGCATGCTGGCGGCCGACCGGGTGATCGCCGTAAGCCAGCAGACGCGCACGCAGCTCATCGAAAAATATGGCATCGATGCGCGGAAGATCGAGGTGATCTACAACGCCGCGGCCGAGGGCGAAGGCGCCGGCAAGCGCGAAAAGCCGCGGGTCCACCGCCGCACGGTGCTGTTCCTCGGGCGGCTGGTGAAGCAGAAGGGGCCGGACTATTTTCTCCGCGCGGCGGAAAAGGTGCTCGAGGTGGAGCCGGACGTCCGCTTCATCGTGGCGGGGCAGGGCGAGATGCTGCCGGAACTCAAAAAGCTGGCCACCGAACTGGGAATCCGCCGGCAGGTGACCTTCGCGGGATTCCTGGACCGCAAGCGCGCGGCCGAGGTCTTCGGGGGCGCGTCCCTGTACGTGATGCCCAGCGTGAGCGAGCCCTTCGGCATCGCCCCGCTCGAGGCGCTCTCGCACGATGTGCCGGTGATCATCAGCCGGCAAAGCGGTGTCGCCGAGGTGCTCAAGCACGTGCTCAAGGTCGATTTCTGGGACACCGGCGAGCTGGCCAACAAGATCCTCGCGGTGCTGCGCCATCCGTCGCTGGGCGAAACCCTGCGGACCCACGGCCGCGGGGAAGTGAAGCAGTTCTCCTGGGGCAAGGCAGCCCGGCAGGTGATGGAGCTCTATGATGCGCTGGCCCGCAAGAGCCACGAGGCGGACGGGGACGCCGCGCCCGGCGAGGAGCCCACGGCCGAAGAATGAGTCGCGACGCCGGCCGGGAGCGCCTCAGGGGGCGGTGGCGGGAAGGGTGGAAGGTTGCGTGGGCGCCGTCGGCTGGGTGAGGGTGCGGGTCGCCACCGGGGCGTAGTCCTTCGGCGGCACATTGGTGATCAGCGTGACACTGACGGGCTTGAAGTTGCCGACGTTGAAGCCGCTGTAGGTGCGCAGCGGGAAAAAGATCAGCTCGCGGGCGGAGAGTTCGTTCAGCGTGGGCGCGTCGACGGCGATCACCCATTTTTCCGTCGGCAGCGTGGGATTGTTCTTGGTGGCGAAGGGCACGATGCGGAGCATGCGATCGGCATCGTGCTCAAAGAGCGTGATGTCGCGCCCGGCATAAAACACCAGCGTGCCCTCTTCGTAATTCAGCGCCCCCACGTGGTAATCGGGCTCGTCGTGCAGCAGCTCGACGATCCGCGTGCCGGCAAACTTCGACACCTTGATCGGGTTGATTTCCGGAAGGATCAGCGTGTCGATCACCAGCAGCACGACCGCCCACGCCAGCGCCGTGATGAAGGGCCACCATGGCGTGTCCCACGCATAGGTGCCCGCGAGGCCGGTCACGACGAGGGCCGCCGCCAGCAGCAGCGTCGGGCGGAACAGATCCGGGGAGAGGTAGCGCTGCGACGCGATCACGACCACGGCGGCCAGCGCCAGCCACACGCTCAGCACCACCCAGCGGAAAATCGCCAGCCAGCGCGGGGCCAGCACCTCCGTCCGGCCATGCCAGCTTTGCACCAGCGTGTCGGCACAAAGCGTCGCCAGGGCGACGAACAGCGGCATCGAATAATGAAACAGCTTGCCGCGGGCCAGCTCCAGGGCGATCCACATCGGCACGATGAACGCGACCAGAAACTGGTAGGGCCGCGGGTCGACCGTGATCGCCGTCTTGCCGCGCAGGCGGCGAATCGTGTGATAGGCCACCGGCACCAGCAGAATTGACCAGGGCCAGAAGGTGGCCCAGATGGTCGCGATGAAAAAACCGGGCGGCTGGCCGTAGCTGGACATCGGGTCTGCGCCGGCGGGGCCCAGGGTGTCGGGAATGGTGATGTGAAAAACCTTGAGCAGCGGTCCCGCCACCCGCACGAGGAAATGCTTGCCAACCATCTCTTCGATCAGCGCCCAATGCGTGGCCCTGCCCGCCCACACCACCCACCAGCCGGTCAGCACCACCAGCAGCGGAAAGCCCCACAACGGGCGAAGCTGCCCCCACCAGCGCCAGTTGATGCCCGTGACGGCGCGAAAAAGCACCCCCGGCAGCCGCGGGGTGAGGGTCATGGCGATCAGCAGCGTGCCCAGCGTGATCGGGGCGATCGGCCCTGGCGCCCGCGGTGTCTTCATGCACACCGCCACCGTGCCCAGCGTCACCACGAACAGCACGAACGCCAGCGCGATGCGCGTCCAGGTCAGGTGGAAATGAGAACGCCACTCCCGCAGCAGCTTCGGCAGCGAGCCGGTGAACAGCGACAGGCAGACCATCGGAAACAGCACGAAAATCAGCGGCACGCCCTTGGTCAGCGTGCCCGCGGCCAGCGACACCCAGAACAACAGGGCCACGCCGACGGAGACCCTGGCCCGCGGCGCCGCGCCCCCCGGCTCGAGCGCCGGCGGCGGTTCCCCATGCCCGGAGGACCGCGCGAACGAGCGGTCCGGCAGGTACTCCGATCGGGGAACAGGAGACGCCCGCGGCACGGCCGGACCCGCCGCGTCCCAGGCCTGCCATGCGCAGGCCATGCAGATGCTGATGAACAAAAGCATCGTGGCGTCGGCGGTCGCCAGGCGCGACTCGATCACGAACACCGCGCTGGAGCCCAGGATGATCGCCGCCAGGATGCCCGTGACCCGCCCGAAGCGCGAGCCCACCATGAAATAGACGACCATCAGCGTCAGCGTCGAACAGATCGCCGAGGGCATCCGCGCCCCAAGCTCCCCGAAGCTGCCCGTGAGCGCGTAGGTCAGCGTCATCAGCCAGTACAACAGCGGCGGCTTGTCGGGCCGCAGGGCCCCGTTGAACATCGGCACGATGTAGTTGCCGGTCTGGGCCATGGTGCGCGCCGCCGTGGCGAAACGCGGCTCGTCGCGGTCAAACAGCGGAATCTGCCCCAGCCACGGCCAGAACAGCAACGCGCCCAGGAGAATCAGGAGGAGCAGGTCTTCGCGGGACCACCAGCGGCGGTTGTTCTTGATGGCGGGTGGGAGCACTCGTGTCGTCCGTTCGGGAGGGGTAGAATCACGCGACTAAAGACCCGTTACTATAAGGGGTGCGCCGCGGCGCGGACAATGAGCATCGAAGACAAACGCGAAACGGAGGCGAGCCCCGCCGCCCCAACTGCCGCCCCGCGCCCCGATCCCCCGCGCCGCGGCGCAGACCTCTGGTTCGAACCGCCT
>JBEHXY010000123.1:0-9448 GCA_048498455.1 Planctomycetota bacterium
TAATCGGGGGCGATGGCGATGAAGCCGTCGGCGGCGAGCTGGTCGGTGACGGCCATGAGCCAATCGGAGAGGCCGAAGATTTCCATGGTGACGATGACGACGGGGGCCTTGTCTTTGACCTCCGGGTAAACGACGTAGCACTTGATGGGGGTTTTCATGTTGGGGACGGTGACGTCGACGAATTCGCCGTGGCGCGGGGAGGAATTGAGGCGGGCCTTGGCCTGCTCTTCGCCGGCGGGCAACTTGGACGGCTGCGTGGCGGGCGTGGTTTGCGCGAGGGCGGCGGAGGCGAGAAGGAGGGCGGCGAGCGGGAAGAGGCGTTTCATGCGCGGGTCCTTTTTTTGTGGGTGAGAGGTGCTGAGGGAGTAACGATGGGGCGCGGGCGGTGTTGCATCGGGCAGCGACGGGTTGTGGGAGTTGCCGCAGTGGCAGCCGGCACTGTCGTCGCTGCGCGTTGAGGGACCATCGCACGTCAGGGCTTGAGGGAGAGTTCGCGGAGGGGCTTGCCGCTGGCGACGTCGTAGAGGAGGAGGGTGGTGGAATCGCGCGTGAGTGCCGTTTTTTTGTCTTGGCCGGTTTTTTCGTCGAGCGTGTTGAAGCACAGGAGTTGTTTTCCGTCGGGAGAGAAGCAGCAGTCCTGGGGGTGTTTGGCGGGGAGGGTGAGCGGGTGGGGCGCGGGCTTGCCGGCGGTGAGGGTGCCGAGTTCGAGGTGGTCGGGGGCGGAGAGGACGTAGCGCGAGGCATCGGGCGAGAGGGCGAGGAGGTCCTGGTCTTCATTGATGGGGAGCGTGAAGAGGGTTTTGCCGGTGGGGATGCTGATGGCTTTGATGGAGGTGTCGCTGTCGACGACGGCGACGATGTTGGCGCGGGTTTCTGCGGTGGCGAGCTCCAAACGTCCATCGGTCTTGGCTGCGCTGATGGTGTACGCACGGTGGGCGGGCCATTTCCAGGCGGAGAGGGATTGACGGTGACCGATCGTGAGATACGTTTCGCCGTCGTCCGAGAGAAGCACCGCGTCGGCGTCGGGTTCGTCGGTGTTGCCGTGTTCGACGACGGCGCCGGTTTCGGGGGCGAGCGCCCACACATCGCCGGTGTCGTAGCTGATGATGCAAAACCATTTTCCGGCTTTGCCGAAGCTGCCGATGCCGAGTCTGTGATCGGGGTCCATGATTTGGGGGTCGGTGACGGCGACGGGCTGGAGGGTGGCGAGGGGGAAGAACAAGAGGGCATCGGGGAACTGGCAGGCGAGGGTGGCGTCGTCGCGTGTGGAGCTGAGGGTGAAGTGGCCGATCTGCGGATAGTCGACGTGGAAATCGGGGAGCGTGGCCTTGCGCAGGAGGGAGGCGTCTTCCAGCGAGCGTATTTCCAGGGTGCCGTTGGCGCGGACGAGGACGATGGTGGAAGCGGTGGGAGCCCACCAGAGGATTTCGGTGGGGTCGATGGCGGGGACGGCAGGCTTAACAACCAGCGCGGGAGCCGGCGCGGATGGGGCGAGGGCAAGCACGGCAGCAAGCGCGAGAGCGGGGAACGCGGAAGGGCGACGCATCGGGGGCTCCTCAAGATGCCGACGTGCAACTGCAGGCGGTGAATCCTAAAAGTGCCAAACCCCGCGAGAGGGGTTGGGTTACGGGTGTGGATGGGGTTTTCGTGGGCGTTTGGGGGCTTGCAGGCCGTGCATGAGGAGTGTCCAGAGGTCGTCGAATTCGGCGTCGATGCGGGGGCGGGTCCATTCGGGGGCGTGGAGGGGGTGGTGGAAGCGGGAGCGGCGTGGCTGACGCCCGAGGCCTTGGCGACATCGACGACGGTGGCCTTAGTGGGTCCGAAGCGGCGGAGGACGTCCTCGGCGGCGGCGAGGATGGATTCGCGGGTGAGCGGTTCGTCGGCGGGCATGGGGGCCCTTTTGGATTTTGTGAGGGCGGCGAGCGCGGGGGCGGGATGGGGAGCTAGTTGGCGCCGGGTTTAGTTTCGTTGGCGATGGCGTTGAGTTCGGCGAGGATTTCGGGGGTGAGGGTGAGCTGGCCGGCGGCGAGGTTTTCGCGGAGGTGGGCGAGCGAGGAGGTGCCGGGGATGAGGAGGATGTTGGGCGAGCGGTGGAGCAGCCAGGCGAGGGCGGTTTGCATGGGGGTGGCGCCGAGGCGCGCGGCGACGGCGGAGAGGGTGGAGGATTGGAGCGGGGTGAAACCGCCGAGCGGGAAGAAGGGGACGTAGGGGATTCCCTGGCGTGCGAGGTCGTCGATGAGGGGATCGTCGTGGCGGTGGGCGAGGTTGTAGTTGTTCTGGACGCAGACGATGGGGGTGATGGCCCGGGCCTCGGCGATCTGGCGGGCGGTGACATTGCTGAGGCCGATGTGGCGGATGAGGCCTTTTCGCTGGAGGTCGGCGAGGGTTTCGATTTGCGGGGAGATGGGGCCTTCCTTGGGTCCGTGGATGGCGCCCATGACGCGGTAGTTGACGATTTCGAGGACGTCGAGGCCGAGGTTTTTGAGATTGCTGTGGACGCCGGCTTCGAGTTCTTCGGGGGAGATGGCGGATTGCCAGGAGCCATCGGGCGGGCGGCGTGCGCCGAGCTTGGTGACGATGACGAGGTTGGCGGGGTAAGGGTGGAGGGCTTCGCGGAGGATCTGGTTGGTGAAGTGGGGGCCGTAGTAGTCGGAGGTGTCGATGTGGTCCACGCCGGCGGCGAGGGCTTCGCGGAGGAGGGCGATGGCGGCGTCACGGTCCTTGGGCGGGCCGAAGATGCCGGGGCCGGAGAGCTGCATGGCGCCGTAGCCGATGCGGTGGACGGTGTGGGGGGTGTGGGGGAAGGGGAAGGTTCCGCCGAGGGTGGAGGTGGGATTGGGGGTGGGCTTGGACATGGGGGTGCTCCTTCACGTTCGCAAGTGGCGGGTGGAGTGTAGCGGTGGGGTTACAGATGTCGAATTTTGGTAACTTGCGACTTCGCAGGGTGGGATGATCACGCTGATTGCAGGCCGTCCCGGTGCGACGGCGTTACTTGGCAGTGAGGCGGGCCCAGCGGAGTTTGGCGCTGCGGGCGCGTTTGTTTTCGGCGATTTCTTCGGGGGTGGCGGTGATGGGGTCGGGGGCGATTTCGGAATAAGCGCCGGTGCGGAGGCCTTCTTTGAAGGCTTTTTTGACGCGGCGGTCTTCGCCGGAGTGGAAGGTGATGATGGCGGCGACGGCGCCGGGGGCGAGGATGTCGGGGAGGATTTGCAGGAGGCGGTCGAGGTTGGCGAGCTCGCGGTTGGTGAGGATGCGGAGGGCCTGGAAGGTGCGGGCGGCGGGGTGGAGTTTGGCGCCGGCGGCACGTTTGAGGGTGAAGTCGCGGGCTTCGCAGATGAGGGCCATGAGGTCCTGGGTGGTTTCGATGGGTTTTTCGGCCCGGCGCTCAACGATGAGACGGGCGATCTTGGGGGCGTCGGTTTCATCGCCGAGCTCGAGGAAGGCGTCGGCGAGGTCCTGTTCGGAGAGGCGGTTGATGAGGGCGCTGGCGGGCTGGCCGCGGGTGGGGTCCATGCGCATGTCGAGGGGGCCGGGGTGGCGGTAGGAGAAGCCGCGGGTGGGATTGTCGATTTGCGGGGAGGAGACGCCGAGGTCGGCGAGCAGGCCGTGGGCACGGGTGTCGGGAGGGAGGTGGAGGGCGAGGGCAGTTTTTGCGAGGAGGGCGGGCAGGCCGGCGAAGTTGGAATGGTGGAGGTGGTAGTGGCCCTGGGATTTGGGGAGGGCGGCGAGTTTCTGGCGGGCGATTTCGAGGGAGGCCGGGTCGAAATCAATGGCGAGGAGATGGCCGGTGGGAAGGATGCGTTTGAGGAGTTCGGCGGAGTGGCCGGCGAGGCCGAGGGTGCAGTCGATGAGGAGCTGGCCTTTTTTGGGCTGGAGGGTGAGGAGGGTTTCGTTGAGGAGGACGGGGAGGTGCATCGGGCCACTTTCGGGGGCGTGGCTGGAAAACGCAAGAGCGCGAGCGAGGTCGCATGCAACGCCGCGTGTGTGGATGGGCGGGGCCGAGACCGTTGCACGGTGCAGAATAAGTTTGCCGCGCAAGAATCTTCGGGATAATGTGAATCCGTAGTTTTACGGGGTGGCTGGGGTTGGAGAAGGAGTGGGCAGCATGGCCGTCTGTTTTGCGAAGGCCTTCCGGAGGGGTTTGCGCAGCGCTCATGGGCGGCTGCTGGAGTCGCTGGAATCGCGGGTGCTGATGTCCACCGTCACATGGACGGGCGCGGGGGGAAATGCGCTCTGGTCCAACAAAGACAACTGGGACACGCATGCCGCCCCCATCAACGGCGACGACGTCGTCGTTCAGGGGACGACCACGGACGATATCGCCGACCTGGTTCTGCACAACCTCGCCTTCTCGGGCGATTCCACTTTCAGCAGCGGCAGGGGACCTCCGGGGAACCCCTCCTCCGACCCGGTCAGCCTCACCGTGACGAACAACGTCGCCTTCGCCGGCACCATCAACTGGTTCGGCGCGCCTTTGCAGATGACCAGCGCCACCCCGGTCCTCACGACCGCCGCCGGGGCATCGGTCCTTTGGGCCGCTCCCGCCACGACGGCCGGCGCAGTGCTCACGCTCGTCGGGAGCGGCAGCATCACCTTCGGCAACGCCGCCAATCACAGCACCCTTTACGTCCTTACCGCCGAAACCCACGTCACCGACGGGAACATTTTGTTCATGGGCGCGGTCAGCGGAAAAGTCGTCGTCACCGGGGGCACCGCCTCCTTCATGGAAAGCTTCCACGACTATCCGCTGGGCGGCCTTGTGGCCACGGGCGGAACCGTCAAGATCACCAACCCGCCCCTGACGGTCGCCGGCGACATCGTCCTGGGGGCGGGTTCCACCTATGTGGGCAACGGGGAACTTATCGCCGAGGGCAACGTCACCCTCGGCGCCACGCTGGTCCCCACCAACAACAACTATCTGATCAGCAAGGACAGCCCCGGCGCCGTCGTCGGCACCTTTGCCGGCCTGCCCGATGGCGCCATCTTTGATGTCAACGGCACCGCGCACCGGATCTACTACCACGCGGAGCTGACGGGCGAGGCCAACGACGTTTACCAGGCCATCGGCACGTTCAACGCGGTCGTCCCGACCCTGCAGAATCCCGTCCTTGCCAGCGGCGACAATTCCAGCACCTTCACCATCACGTTCTCCGACAACGCGGGCGTCGACCCCGCCGCCATCCAGGATGCCGCGTCCGTCGTCACCGTCTCCGGACCCAACGGCTATTCCACGCCGGCCACGCTCGTGTCCGTCAGCGGCTCGGCCAACGCGCAGGTCGCCACCTATCGCATCTCGCCGCCCGGCGGCTCCTGGGGCACGGATGACAACGGCACTTACACCGTCACCGTCCAGGGGCCCATCGTCGAGGGTCCCGGAAATCCCCACGTCGTCCTCACCGTCGGCACGTTCACTGCCGGTTTTGGCGGCGACCCCGGGCCGGACCAACGCCTCTTTCTTCACGGCAACCCGGACGTGCGGATGGCAGGCGGCACGAGCACCACCATCTCCCTCACGTTTCTCAACGACTCGCTGGTCTCCACGTTCCAGAACAACAACCACCTCGTCAAAGTCACCGGTCCCCACGGAGCCGTCGGCTACGCCCGATTCGTCGCCCTCTCGATGCTGGGCGGCGCGCACCTGGCCACCTTCCAGTTCACTGCGCCGGGAGGCCGGTGGGACGCGGCGGATGTCGGCGCGTACACCGTGAGCGTGGATGGCCAAACCGTGGTCAACGACATGGGCGGGCCTGCGACTTTCTACGTGTCGCCCAACGTGGCGTTCGATGAACGCTATTACGAGGAGCACAACGCGGGGGTCGTTGCGGCGATCAAGAACGGGCTTCTCGCCAGCGGCTGGGCCCACTTCGAGAAATTCGGGCAGTTCGAGGGGCGTGATCCCTCGGCGGTGTATGACGAGAAAATGTATCTGCAGCTGAATCCCGGCGTGGCCGCCGCGGTGAAGGCGCACTGGTTCGTGTCGGGCTTCGATCACTTTCTGCGCTTCGGGCTGGCGGAAGGTCGGCAGGTGACGCCGCTGTTCGACAACGCGTATTACCTGGCGCACAACAGCGGCGTGGCGGCGGCGGTGAAGAGCGGCGTGCTGCCTTCGGGGCTGTACCACTACCTGGTGTTTGGCCAGTACGAATCGCGCGACCCCTCGGCGTACTTTGATGTGAGCTACTACGCCGAGCACAACGCGGGCGGGAGCGCCGCCGTGACGGATGGGCGGTACGGCTCGCTGTTCCAGCAATTTCTGACCGCGGGGCAGGAAAGCGGCACGCCGGCCAGCCCCCTGTTTGATGAAGCGTTTTACCTTGCCCGCTATCCGGCGGTGGCGGCGGCGGTGCACGCGGGGCTGTTCCGCTCCGGGCTCGAGCACTTTCTCCTTTACGGGAAGAAGGAAGGGCGCGCGGGGGTGGGGACGGTGTGATCAGCCCGGCGTGGTGGGATCGTCGGGCGCGGGCGCTTCGGGGACAATGTCGATAGGCGAGCTGAAGAGCGTCATGGCGGTCTTGCCGACCTGCGCGGTGTCGTAATAGGCGTAGACGCCGACGGCGGCAGCGCCCAGCAGCGGGAGGAGGCGGGCGGCGGCGCCGGCGGCGATGCGCTGGGCGAGCTTGGAGCCGAGGCGGCCGAGCAGCCGTTCGAAGAGGCGCGGGGAGAGGGTGCGGATGACGATGCGTTCGCCGGCGCGGGCGGCGAGGTCGCGCACGAGCTGGCTGGCGGCGTGGCGGAAGAGGCAATAGATCATGGTCTCGCGGGTGAGGGCGGCGGATTTGCCGTGGAGGGCGGCGAGGTCGGCGACCATGCCGGCCTGAATTTTCCAGATGGCGTAGAGGTCGGGAATCAGCGTGAGGTAGCCGAGGGGACCCGGCGGCAGGGCGAGGGCCCCGGAGGTGGCGCCGGCTTTTCTGCAGGCGGTGGCGATGATGGCCTTGGCGCGTACGTCGGGGTGATCGGAAAGCTTTTCGAGCGACCGCGGGACGGAGGAAATCAGGCGAAGCAGGGCTTCGGCCAGCTTGTGCGCGAAGGAGGGAGGGCCGGGGTCGGCGGCTTCGGGGGGAACGGTGGAGGCGGGTTCGGTCATGGGGTGCTCCTCGCAGCGAAACCTTGGAAAATTGTAGCACTCTCACCGGGCGGGCATCCGAAGCGATCGGGAGTGCGGCGGCGGACGAAGAGGGACTTGGTCATGGAGGAAGATTACAGCACGAAAGGGATGAGGGCTTTGACCTGCTGCTGGTAGGCGGGGTATTGGGCAGGGAAGGTGTCGCGCATGAGTTTTTCTTCGAGGCGGAGCTTGTGCAGAAGCAGCGCCGCCGTGAGGAGGAACATCAGCAGGGCGCTGGGCGAAGGGATGATGGCGAGGAGCGTGCCGAAGATACCGGCGAGGAGACCGGTGTAGATGGGGTGGCGGACGAAGCGGTAGGGGCCGGAGGTGATGAGGGTGTGTTCTTTTTTGAGGGTGACGAAGCCGGACCAGTTTTTGCCCAGGTGCAGGCGGGCGTGGACGGCGAAGGCGATGCCCAGGGCGGTGAGGGCGACGCCGGGGATCTCGTTAAGGGGCGAGCGAAAGAGCGGCAAGTTGAGGCGGCCGGCGTAGCGGACACAGAGGAGGGCCACGATTCCCGGCGCGAGATACAGCAGGCGCTGGCGGAGCGGCTGGCGGTAGAGGGTCTTCTTGTTGTTGAAGGCGAGGGCGACCCAGACGAGGGCGAAGAGTGCCCAGAGCACGTCGACCGCGACGATGGTCAGGAACAGCGAGAGAGGCATCGAGAGAGGCATGGGAAACTCGACAAGCGAAACGCCAGATCCCCCGGAACGCGCAGGCTTCCGTGCCTCCTTCACGCGTCCTGTCGTTTCTTATTCCAGGGTGAACCACTGCACTTCGACGCGGCGGTTGAGGTCGGGGTTGGTTTTGGAGGCGGGTTCCTGCCAGCCGATGCCGACGGTGTCGAGGCGGGCGGGGTCGATCTTCTGGCGGGTGACCAGCAGGTTTTTGATCTCGGCGGCGCGGCGTTTGGAGAGGTCCATGGCTTCGAGCGCGTTTTTCTGGACAAAGGCCTCGCCACCTTCCTTGCGGAAGCGTTCCTTGTTGCTGTCATCGACATGGCCGCGGAGCAGGATCTTCGAGCCCGGCGAGACGTCGAGCATTTTCTTGATGTCCGCGAGGTTGGTGAGGTTGTCCTGGTTGGCGGCGTCGAGCTTGTCGGAATTGGGCGGGAAATAGAAGCGGATGTCGCGCGAGAGCAGCGGGTCCTTTTCGACCGGGTTGCCGGCGGAGGATTGCAGGGGGACCAGCGAGGCGGTTTGCGCGGCGAAGGCGGGATTGGCCTGGGCTTTTTTCAGGCCATCGGGCGAGAGAAAGCGGTCGGAGTCGACGGGGTTGGGGATGAGCTCGGTGCCATAGGCGATGACCGCGGACTGGTAAATCGAGGCGAACGAGCCGCCCGAGGCGATGCCGCCCTGGAAGAAAGCGAGGTTCTCGGGAAGGTTGGAGAGGTGCACCTTCTGCAGCTCGGCGAGGGCCTTGGCGTGGTCCCACTTGTCATCCTTCGTGGAGAAGGATTTGGCGAGCAGGTCGGCGAACTGGTCGGGATTTTTGGAGACCGCGTCGTTGCCCGTGAGCAGGCCGTCGACGAGGCCGGCGACCATGTCGGGGTGGGCCTCGGCGAAGCCTTTGTTGACGATGAGGATGTCGGCGATGATCAGCAGGTTCTTGTTGGTGGTCAGCAGCGCCAGCTTGCCGTTGGATTGCTGAACGGCGTTGGTGGTGAAGGGGGCCCAGGTGACGCCGGCGGCGAGTGCGGGGTTGGCGGACTGCGAATCCTTCACCAGCAGCTTGCTGACCGCCTCGCCATCAGAGGCGTAGAGCATGTTGATCTTGTCGGTGGCGGGCGCGGCGCCGGCATCGGCGAGCATGTTCACGGCGATGTCGGCCTGGGTGGCGAGGTAGCGGATGAAGAAGTCGGATTCGGTGAACTGGGTGGCGACGACGGTCTGGCCCTTGAGGCCGTTGATGCGCTTGATGTCGGAGCGGGTGACGATGCCGTCGGCGCCGCGGGAGTAGGAAATCTGCGCCGGCACGACGACGTTCATCTGGCGGCCGTAGACGGCGAGGACGTCGGCGGTGGTGGCGGAGGCGGCCATTTTGCCGGCGTTGAGGGCGTTCCAGGATTCCTCCTCGGAGAGCTTGATGTGCAACTGGAAGTTGTACTTTTTGGCGAAGGGGGAATCGGGCGTGGGATCGAGGCCGTTGTTGGCGGCGATCAGGCCGGCGTAACCGGCATACTGGGAGAGCTCGATGTCGATGACATTGCCCTTGGGCGTGTAGGCGATGGGTGCGGCGAGGCGCGGGACGCTGGTCTTGGTCTCGGCGAGGTCGGCGGGGTCCACCTTGGCGGCGGCGGAGTTGGCGTTCCCGTTGCCCCTGCGCGCGGTGGGATCCTGC
>JBEHXY010000124.1:0-9283 GCA_048498455.1 Planctomycetota bacterium
TCCCCTGGTACGTCCGCGCCCTGAAAACCTCGGATTACGAACTGAAATTCGAAGCCCTCGACCGCCTCGCCCGCTTCCGCGCCGATGCCGCCCTCGAGGCCCTCAAGCTCGGCATGACCACCAGCGGCCGCGACATGGGCAACACCTCCAACCCACAGGTCGCCCAGGACATCGCCGTCAACATCCGCCACGAAGCCGCCATCGCCCTCGCCCGCAGCCCCCACCCCGACGCAAAAAAACTCCTCCTCACGATGACGGGCGACCCCGCCATGGCCGTGCGGCTCACCATCGTCCAGACCGCCCAGCACATGGACGATCCCCGCTCTCTCGAAATCCTCACCGCCCTCACCCACGATGCCGATCCCACCGTCCGCGGCGAAGCCGAGCGCTGCCTGAAAGCCCGCACCGGCAAATGACGCCGCACCCCGCCCCCGTCACTCCGGCCGCGGTCCCGCCGGCAAATGCAACTGGAACAACTGCTGCAACGCCGTTGCCAGCGATGCCGCCAGCACCTCCGGATCCGGCGTCACCCCTTCCGCCCCCCCACCGCCCGTCCCCGCCACTTGCGAAGAAGCCGTCAGCGTGGTCACCGGCGTGTGCAGGATCTTCCCCACCAGCCGGTGCGTCAGCCGCTGCAGCTCCGCCCGCTGCTCCTCCGTCAGATCCGGCGCCCGCGCATAAGCCGCCTCCAGTTCCGCCCGCGCAATCCCCTGGCAATGCTCATAAAGCGCCTTCACCAGCGGCCCCACATCCCGTGCCGCCAGCCACTTGAAGAACCCCTCCGCATGCACATCCAGCCGCGCCTTGGCCGCCGCGATCTGCGCGTCTCGGTTCACCCGGTTCCCCGCCGCACGGTTCTGCAAATCGTCCACGTTGTACAGGTAAATGTTCTGCAGCGACGACACTTCCGATTCCACATCCCGTGGCACCGCGATGTCTACGATTACCGCCGGCCGATACCGCCGCGCCTTCTGCAGCCCCCGCATCCGCGCCGCCGTCACGATCGGCTGCGGCGCCCCGGTGGACGTCAGCACAATGTCCGCCTGCGTGAGCAGCCCATCGAGCTCCTCGAACGGCCGCGCCTCCACCGACGGAATCAGCGGCAGAAACTCCGCCGCCAGCTTTTCCGCGTTCTCCAGTGAGCGATTCGCAACCACCAGCCGCCGCGGCTTCAAACCCACCAGGTGCCGCAGCATCAGCGCCGCCATTTTCCCTGCCCCCACGCACAGCACCGTCTTGTCGTCAAAGCGATCAAACACCGACGCCGCCAGGTCCACCGCCACCGACGCCACCGACAACCGCCCCGCCGCCAGCCGCGTGGTCTCGTGCGCATCCTTCGCCGCCGCCAGCGCCCGCTGAAACAGGGCATGGAACGTCTTGTCCACCGCCTGGTGCTGCGCCGCCAGCTGGTACGCCTGCTTCACCTGCGCCAGGATCTGCGTCTCGCCCACGATGATCGAATCGAGGCTCGTCGTCACCGCGAACAGATGGTCCACCATCTTCCGCTGCTCATACACATACAGGTGCGGCCCCAGCAGCCGCGGATCCAGCTTGTGCGTGCTGGAGAGGAAATGCGTCAGCACCTCCAGCGGAATCGCCGCCTCCGCCGCCGTCGCCACGTACAACTCCACCCGGTTGCACGTCGACAGCAGCACCGCCTCCGCCTGCGGAAACTGGCCGCGGAACTGCGCCAGAGCGAGGCCCGTCTGCACTTCCGAAAACGCCAGCGTCTCTCGGACCGACAGCGGGGCCGTCTTGTGGTTCAACCCCAGGACCAGGAGGCGCGGCGGCGGTGAAGATGGCGGAATAAACGAACGCATGCTAGCGACCGCACGCGCGCAGAGGATGGACAGACAATCTCATGGGCCGACGATTTTAGCGGATTTCGCCCCCGAAGTCTCATCGGCCGGAGGGGCGTTACAGCGACGCTGCGGCGGCCTGGCGGCGCGTCACGGCCTGCCGCAGGCGGTGCAGCAGCGTCTGCGGTTGCCGCGGCGGCAGGTGGGCGGCCAGCAATGCGCGGGTGGTCGTCAGCAGCCGGTCCGCCGGCAGGCTCATCAGCACGGCAAAATGCACCGCCGAAAGATTCTTAAGTGGGAAAGATCGCGGCGACCAGGCCAGCGTGGAAACCGCTGGCACTTCCGCCAGGTGGCGGTTGCCGACGCGGCGGACGTGCACTTCGGCATGCCGCGTTTCGGTCGGCCGGCGGAGGCGGGACAGCATGCCGCGGGTGGCGCGGACACAGCGCACATTGTGCAGCCGCATGAGGCCCGCGGAGTCCTGCGACGCATCGTCGGCCAGCAGCACCAGCCGGTCCCCGGGCGTTTCGATCCGCAGCAGCACCGGATCGCCGATCGCGGTCGCGGTGTGCAGAACATCGGCCGGCCGGTCGTGAGAAGAGCGGGTCATCGGAAGCTCCCTTTGAAGCCGCGGGCGTGATGGGGGTACTCTAGCACAGTACGGCCCGGGAGCGGAAAGGGATGTGCCGGCGGGTGGCCTACCTGTCCAGCGCGGTCGCGTTGTCCGGAATGCCCATGTCGGGCGAGCGGGCGAGGATGCGGGCGTCTTCCAGTTTGAACTGCACGTGCAGCGCCGGAGCCAGTTCCGGCGCGGCATCGGCAACCTGGTGGCCGGCCTGCACGGTCGCTTCCCAGCCTCCCTCCACCCGTGCGAGCTGTCCCGAAAGGACGATCGCATTCGGGGCGTCGCCTTCGCGGTCCGGCGGCATCTCAATCCGCAGCAGGTGCACGTTCACCGCGCGCAGGCTGCCAAAGGGCTGCTCGGTTGGCGCCGCAGAGGCCTGGTCCGACGGGGTCGTGAGCTGCGGTTGCAGGTTGAAGACCGTCGTCCAGCGCGAGACGGATACCTTGTCGAGCAGGTCGGTGATGTAGCCGGTGAAGAACGTTTCGACTTCGGTGGGTTCGGTGCTGCCGCGAAGGGCCGCCGGGCGGACCAGCGTGGGCTGGTCGAGATTCACTTCCACAAGCTGGAGGTCGCGGTCGGCGGCGGGATCTTCCGCCAGCACCAGCTTGAGTTCCTTGATGGTGACCGTGGCCGAGGGATGATCCTGCGTGATGCTCGGATGCGGGGCGATGTGCACATCGGTGGCGACGAGGGTTTTGTCGGCATAGTGGAACGACTTGCAGGTGAAGACGTCCGCGTGTGCGGCGAACAGGTCGACGATTTTCTGCCGGGCGATTTTTTCCGGCGTGGAAGGGAGTTCCGCGCGGGGTGGTGCGCTCTGGCTGCAGGCAGCCGCGAGAAGGACCGGCAGAAGCGAAAGAGAGCGGAGTCGCATGATGAAAACCCTCGGATGCAACGACAGGGAGTCCCTTTGCAAAGGGTGTGCCCTGCGGGGGAGGGTCCAGCGATGCGCATGCGTGCGGGCGGTCCTAGAATGGGGCCTCGGAGGTGCATGATGGCGGAGTGGTTCGGGACAAGTGAGTGGGCGAAGGTGGCTGCGGACGGGCTGATGTTGCTGCCGTTGCTGCCGCCCGAATGGAGCGGCATCGGCCGGCTGGTGCTCAAGGGAGGCGTGGAGCTGGTGCCGGAGGTGGCGGCGGAGCCGTCGGGGCTGGCGATCACCTGGCGCGGCGGCGACGGCCGGGCGCTGGTGCGGCAGGACATGCGAGCAAAGGTGGAGGGGGCGGAGGTGCTGCTGACGGAGCGCGCCGTGGCGATGGAGGATCTGGTGCTGCAGGTGAACGAGGGCTTCGGGTTCCGCGTGCCCAACGATCTGCGGAACCGCGCGCGGCGGACGATCCGCGACCAGCGCGGGAAGGACCACGTGGTGCGCGCGGGAGCGGGCAAGCCGGTGGTCGTGCGCGTGGGGCATATCGTGACGGTCGAGGGGCGGGTGAAAATCGAGGCTGACCAGGAGATGGCGTACGTCGGCGCGGCGGTGCTGGGACCGGGGCAGACCGACCGGGTCACGGTGCCCGGCGGCAAGGGGGAATTCGCGGCCGGCGATGGGGTGCGCGCGGGCATGGTGCGGCTGGCGACTTTGTAGCGTGTTTTGGGCAGGCGTCATCGACTCCACTCCCAGAGACGTTGGAGCGTTTCCGGTGGAAGCGGATGGCCGGTGAGTTTGAGCGTCCAGGTGATCTGCCCGCGGTGGTGGGATTCGTGGGAAATCAGGTAACCGAGAAAGGCGGCGGGCGCGGGTTTGACGTTCTTGATCTTGCCGGCGGCGGTCGCGAAAAGCTGCTCCACCGCTTTGCCGGATTCGGTGAGGGCGGCGAGGAGGGTGGCCTTGTCGGGCAGGTTTTTCGCATCCAATTTGCGCAGCGGCGCGAAGAGATCGGGGGCGGAAGGTTTGAGCCACATGCAGCGAACAGCGTGGGTGTGCGCAAAGAGCGCCCGGATGGACTTGGCCTTGGGCAGCGCGATGTCCAGGTGTTCGTCAGGAATTGCGTCGAGCAGCCCGGTGTGGATGGCCGCGTGAACGGACCACGCTTGGGCGAGGGGATGCGATTCGGCGATCGCTGTCATGTGAGGGCTCCGGCAAGGTGTGTGAGTGTTCCGCATTCGGGGCAACGAGCAGGTGAGGCGCGAAGGTCGTAGTTGCAGACGGGGCAGTGATTGCTGGCGCGGCGGCGGCGGGTGCGTAGTGATTTGGCGAAGGTGACCAGGAGGGAAAGCAGAAGGAATCCAACGGGAGGAATTGCTAAATCCAGGATGGAAAACGTAACCAGGGAGTACGGGTGCGGGAGGTCGCGCGGCAAGGGGCCCCCGTCGCGCGAAAAGTCCATAGCCTCCGGACTTCCAATGTGCGGCTGAGGGTTGAGGTGATGCCAGAGAACATACCGGGCGGAAACTTGATTCCCCTCCCAATACTCAAAGGGATCCTTTGTGGTGTCGGGAAAATCGATGTAAATCAGCGGCGTCGTTTTGGGGAAATCATAAAGTATTTCGTATCGAACCATTCCGCGGTGAAGCGTGATGGTGTGGAACAGATCAGAGGTGGTGAACGCGATGTCCGTGGTGTGAGAGAAGCTGCGGCCCCAGAGTAAAACAGTCATGAGAGCCAAGAGGGTGGCGGCAATTGCGAGGCTGCGGCGAAGCGATTTGAGGATGTGGGCCCGGCGGAGGGAAATCCAAAGCACGAGGAGCAGGGGAAGGATCAGCACGAGTGTCATCGGAACGGGTCGATACAGATTGGCAGGTTCGTCAAGCGGCGTCGAGTCAGGAGGGATACCCATTTGTGCCAACGCGGCGGAGGCACATTCGCGAAGGATGTAGACGCGGCGGCTCCATGGACTGATAAAGAAGCGCGGCGTTTCAAGACGAGTGTCCCGCAGGAAAGCGCGAACGCGCGCAATGTTGTCCGCGGAGGGGAAGTGAGTCAGAAGGAAGATGGCGCTCCGTTGGAGGCCTTCGTCCGGGGAAGAGAGAAGCTCTTGCGCAAGGCGTTCGACGCGATTGTCCAGCGGGACCGTTATTGCAAAATGGGGCAGGTTGTCAACGGTCAGAGGACTTATGGCGAGCGTGGGCGAGGCGGGGGTGAGCCCGCGGGGAATCTCCGCACGGATGGCGGAGAGGAGGGCGGCGGTGGTGGCGATCGGTTCGAAGCGTAAGGTGCGAAAGGGCGGGTCGAGCGGGGCGGCGAGATCGACGGGGGGGAGGGTTAAGTCTGTCAGGTTGATGTCGTTGCGGCCGGTAGCGAAGAGGAGGTAGCGGTGGCCGACGGCGGCGAGGTCGATGGGGAAGCGGTGCTGGCCGTCTGCGGAGAGCAGAAAGCGGAGTTCGGGCGGCGGCTGGTCGCGGAGGGCTTCGTCGACATGGACGTAGACAACGGCGTAGTCGGAACCGGGCTCGGCATCGACGCGGGTGAGGGAAACGATGGCCATGAAGGGGGACGTGGCGACGATGACTTCGAGCGAATGAGTTTCGCGGAAATCGGGGGTGGTGCTCTGTGCGTGAAGGATGGATGGACCAACAAAGAGCAGTGTCGTCGCCAGGATGCACATGGACGTTCTGGAGCGCAGGATGGCCGGCGCGGAATCGTGGGATGGCGGATCGACGGATGTTCCGCTTTCGGGGCAACGCGCAGGGGAGGCGCGCAAGTCGTAGTTGCATGTGGGGCAGTGGTTGATGGCGCGGCGGCGGCGGGTGCGGAGGAAGAGGACGAGGTGGAGGGATGGGGGCAGGAGCAGGAGGGTGATCGGGTAGGCGAGGGGAAGGTGGAGTTCGCGGAATCCGGGGACGGAGAAGCCGAGGGGACTGCCGGAGGTGAAGGGGGGCGTGGCGAGGTAGGTGATGCCGGCGAAAGAGACGTGGGTGGGGCGAATTCCGCGAAGCGTGATCGGAGGGGAGGGGGTGAGGGGGAAGGGGGCTTGCTGGTGAAGTTGCCATCGGGCGTCGGGGTCGGGGGACCAGAGGGGGTCGTGGAGGGATTGCCAGAGGCTGACGGTGCCGCGGGAGAGGGTGATGTTGACGTCGCCGAGGTCGTCGTTGGGCTGGGCGTGGTCGAGGACGTCGGCGACGAAGAAGGAGCGGAGGGTGAGGAAGAGGAGGAGGCCTGCGAGGATGAGGCAGGTCATCCGGAGGGCGAGGAGGCAGGGACGCAGCAGACGCATGGTGAGTTCCTTTGGGGAGGGAAGCACACGGGGTCTGGCGAGGGGGCCCGGGGATGGCGATTCCTGGGCTGGGGGTTTTTGCCGCGGGTTCAGGGTTGGTCGAAGAAGGTGATGTAGGGTTGGTTTTCGAGTTGGCGGTGGAGGAGGAGGGCGAGTTCGAGGGCGTGGTAGTCGCCCCACATGGAGGATTCGCCGCAGGGGATTTGTTTGCCTTCGGGGATGTGGTCCCAGTTGTTGGGGCGGTGGTAAATGGAGTGGAGGATGAGGCCCTGGTGGGACTTGTCGGTGGCGAGGTAGGGTTCGGCGAAGAGGGTTTGGGCGATGAGGAGGGCGGCGGCTTGGTATTGGGCGCTGCGCTTCGGGTCGATTTTTTTGAGGTAGTTGGAGAGGCGGAGGAAGCCCTGGGCGGCGATGGCGGCGGCGGAGGAGTCGAGGGGTTCGGGGGCGGTGTAGGGGTCGATTGGTAATTGGTAATTGGTAATTGGTAATTGGTAATTGGGATCGATTTCCTGCGGGATGTTGGGGGCGCCGGCGTCCCAGTAGACCATTCCGTTGGGGAAGGAGTGGGCGAGGTACCAGTCGGCGGTGGATGTTGCGGCGCGTTCATACGAGTGCTGCGTGCTGAGTGCTGAGTGCTGAGGGGGGAAGTCGGCAGGGGTGAGGGTTTGGAGGAATTCGAGTTGTTCGGCGAAGCCGGTGAGGATCCAGGCGAGGCCGCGGGTCCAGGTGGAGAAGGGGGAGTAGCCTTGCTGGGTGGAGGGGCAGCGGTAGCGGCCGTCGGTGGTGTTGAAGATGGATTCGTGGACGGTGCGGCCTTTTTCGTTGGGGGTGTCGTAGGCGTCGCGTCCTTCGCCGTAGTAGACGTTGTACTTGGCGGTGGTGAGGGCGTGGTGGATGGAGCGGTGGAGGAGGTTGATGGGTTTGTCGTTCTCGGCCATGAGGGGGTGGTCGAGTTGGTGGGCGAGGCAGAGGGAGCGGAGGGAGCGGATGGTGTCGGAGAAGAGGGAGTGGGGGCCGTTGAAGGAGTAGATGAAGCCGGTGTCGAGGTTCTGGGGGTTTTGGGGATCGGAGAAGATGGGGGTCCAGCGGGCGGCCTGGACGGCGCCGGAGGCTTTGAGGGCCATTTCGTAGAAGGCGAGTTCGTAGGCGTTGTGAGGGATGACGGATTCGCGCATGAGGCGGCGGAGGTTGCCGTAGGTGGAGACGTTGTTGAAGCCGTGGTCGTGGACGCCGATGTGGGAGACGTGGGGGGCCATGCGTTGGAAGGTGCGGTCGCGGCCGAGCATGAGGAAGCGTTCATCGCGGGTGGCGTCGAAGAGGAGGATGGGCATTCCGAACTGGAAGCCCTGGGTCCATTCGGTCCAGCCGCGGGAGGTGTAGCGGCCGTTGACGGTGAAGACGGGGGTGCCCTTGGCGGGGTCCCAGGATTTGTCGAGGTCGAGGATTTTGTGGGCGGCGAGGGAGAAGACCTGGTTGAGGGCGGGGCCGAGGGATTGGAGGGTGGGTGCGGCGGCGGGGTTCATGCGGGGCTCCTTTGAGGGGTGAGGAGGGGAGATGGTACGTGACAAGGTGACAAGGTGACAAGGTGGAGGGGAGGGCCGGGGGGTTGGACAGGTGGCCAAACGGGTTGGACAGGTGTCCAAAGGAAAAGTGTTGTAAAAAGTTGTGGGTGGGGCGTTTGCGGGAGGTGTCCAGAGGTGGCCAAAGATTTTTGCTGCGGCTTTGGGGCCTGGGACGCGGCGGGGCGGTGCAGGGCTTTTCTGCTGGCGAGGGTCTCGGGAGACGGGAACACGAAGACGCGGAGACGCCAAGACGTGACGATAGGACGCGAGGATGGGTGGGGATTGGGATTGAGCGTGCTGGCATGTGTGGGCCCCCCGGTCGATGTGTCTGTTTGGTAAACGGACGGGGTGGGGGAAAAGTTCCTGGAAAGTGCGAGAGGGGGGGGTGGGTATAGTGGAAGCTGACGTGGCGGGTTTGAGGGGATATGCGCGGGTAAGCGGGTGTATGTGTGGGTATGTTGACGCAGCGGAGTGCAGGTGGGCGGTGGAGGCGGGTGGCTCTGGCGGGGGTGAGCGCGGTGTCGGGGGTGCTTTGCGTGGGGGCGGTGTATTTGTGGGCGAGGAGTTATTGGTGCACGGACTATGTGGTGCGGCACTGGGCTCGATCGACGGCGGAGGTGAGTGTGGAGCGGGGGTGGGAGTACACCTCGGGGATGGGGCGGGCGGAGGTTTTCTGGCGGGGAGGGGAGCGACAGCTGACGGGCTTTTGGGGAGAGATGCCACCGGAGGCGTTCCCGGCGGATGATTTTTATGTGCGGTCGGTGGAGCGGCCGTTTCGGCCTGGGGTGGATCCGGGAAGTTACAAGACGAACTGGGTGTTTGCGGGGTTTCAGGTGGTGCATCATTGGGAGGGGAATGAGGTGGGGCATACGAGGATTGTGGCAGTGGGCGTGCCGTGGGTTTTTTGGGTGGGGGTATTTGGGGTGCTGCCGGTGGTGTGGTGGGTGCGGTGGCGGCGGCGGGGCTATGGGGCGGGGATGTGCGGGGGGTGCGGGTATGATTTGCGGGCGAGCGGGGAACGGTGTCCGGAGTGTGGGCGCGGGGTGGGGATGGCGGCCCGGGCGTAATGGAGGTGCGTGGTGCGGCGAGCTTGGGATGGCGGGCGATAGGAAGGGGCAGGGGTCTGCATGTGAAGGGCCAATT
>JBEHXY010000125.1:0-9272 GCA_048498455.1 Planctomycetota bacterium
CGCAACCCTGCTCTCGCTCGCCGCCCCTGCCGCCGCCGCTCCCTACATCCTCACCAACACCACGCTCATCTTCACCAACGACGCCACCGACGCCGACCTCGCCCTCCTCGATGCCCATCCCGAAATCACCACTCTCGCCCTCGGCCAAAACCTCCCTTCCAGCGGCTTCGGCACGCCCGTCGTCCCCGTCAACATCACCGATGCCGGCCTCGCCCACTTCGCCCACTGCCCCAGCCTCGAACGCCTCTCCTTCGGCAGCCAGCCTCTCCAGATCACTGACAATGGCCTCAAATCTCTCGAACCTCTCAAAAAACTGCGCGCCTTTACCCCGGGCGCCACGCCCCTCGGCGCCATCGCCTTCGCTCACCTTCAGTCCCTCCCCGCCCTCGAAGAACTCGAACTCGATTTCAACAAGATCGATGATGCTTCCCTCGCGCCCATCGGAAAAATCCACACCCTCCGCATCCTCCGCCTCTACGGCTCTCCCATCACCGACAGCGGTTTCGCCAACCTGGCCGAACTCACCGAACTCCGCGATCTTCAACTCGGCGTCACCAAAATTGGCGATCCCTCCCTCGCCATCATCAGCCGCTTCACCAAGCTCGAAACCCTCGACCTCCAGCACACCCAGATCACCGACGCCGGCGCCAAATCCCTCTCGCCGCTCACCCATCTCAAATGGCTCTGCCTCAACGCCACCCCCATCACCGGCGCCGCCATTCCCCACCTCCAGCCCCTCACAAACCTCGAATGGCTCATGCTCGAACACACCGCCGTCGACGATGCCGGCCTCGCCCAGCTCCCGCCCCTCCCCCACCTCGTCACCCTCTACCTCTCCGGCACCAAAATCACCGACGCCGGCCTCGATACGGTCGCCACCTTCACCGCGCTGCAACACCTCTCCCTCAGCGACCTTCCCCTCACGGACGCCGGCCTCCAAAAACTCGACCCCCTCAAATCGCTCAAGTCCCTCGAAATGAACCACACCGAGGCCACCCCCGCCGCCCTCGCCCGCCTGAAAGCCCGCGGCGTGGACCTCATCAACCAGAACTGACGCGCATCCCTCTCCCCTCACACATTCCCATACGCCTTCGCCATCTCCGGATAGGCCAGAATGTACGCGTTGGTGTCGTAGCGGCCGCCGTTGCGCCGCCGGACACCACCCGCCCCGCCCGGCCCGCCCGCCGCCTGCGTCGCCGGCGCCGTCGTCGGCACCAGCCCCTCCGTCCCCGGAATCGGATTGGCCTTCAGATGCGGCTTGTTGTTGTCATCGTTGCCGGCATTCAAACCATCCTTGTCGAAAATCGCCTCGCGCCAGCGCGTCGGCTCCCAGATGAAACTGCCGATGCCCTTGCCGTTGGGCGCGTTGTAAATCAGGTCGTTGAGCTCGCGTTTCTTGTAGGAATACTCCGCCGCCGCGAAGGTCAGCTTCGGGTAGCGCACCGCCAGATCGTCGAAGTTTTTCTTCCAGTCGCCGGGCCGCGCCTCGTTGTAGCAGGACATCCCGATGATGTCGAAATCCACGCCATGCGAAAGAAAATTGTCCACCCACGGCACGACCACTTCATTGGTGCGCCCCTGGTGGTGGTGCAGCATGATCTGCACCTTCTTGTCCGCGTCGCGCACCGCCGAACAGCCCGCCTGGATCAGCGCGGCGAACTTCGCCCCATCACTCTTGCGGCCATCGGGAAACAGGCAGCCGTCGGAAGTCTCATTGCCCACCCCCATCATCTCCGGCATCACGCCGGCATCGCCCAGCGCGGTCACCGTCCGCGTCACATACGCGTGCACCGCCTTCTCCAGTCCCGCGAAATCCAGGTTCGCCCATGCCGCCGGCTTCGCCTGCTTGCCGGGGCTCGTCCAGGTGTCGCCGAGGTGGCAGGTCACCAGAACCCCCATGCCCGCGGCCTTGGCGCGCTTCGCCATGGCCACCGTGTGAGCGACATCACAAAACGCCTCGCTCTGCCGCGCCGCATAGCCGCCTGTGGCCTTGGGATCGTTGAACACCCGCAGCCGGATGAAGTTGAAACCATACGATGGCAGAATTTCAAAAATGTCCTTCTTCACGCCGCGGTCGTAATACAGCGCGCCCGCGGCTTCATCTTCGGGAACCCACGAGATGTCCGCCCCCAGCACATACTTGCCCTTGCGCGCTCCCGCCGCCCCTCCGGCGGGCGCCGCCCCGGCCCACGGCCCCGTTCCCGCCACCGCCGCCGCCACCGAACAGGCCTTGAGGAATTCCCGACGATTCATACGCGCGCTCCCGCTTCCGCAAAGGGTGAATTCCGCATCATGGTAAGCGATGCGGCCTGCCAATGGCGCTCCCCGGGCCTGTCGAGTTTCGCAGCGCTTGGACTCGGCCCCAAAAGCCGCCATAATCTCGCTTTTTCCGTCGCAGCAGGAATTGCCATGTCCGCCAAGCCGCACCCCCCCACCGCCGCGTCCGCCCTTCGTCACGACTGGACCCGCGACCAGATCGAGGCGATCTACGCCCAGTCCTTCCCCAACCTCCTGTTCCAGGCCGCCACGCTCCATCGCCAGTATTTCGATCCCACCCAGGTGCAGCGCTCCACGCTCCTGTCGATCAAGACCGGCGGCTGTCCCGAGAATTGCTCCTATTGCCCGCAGTCGGCCCATTACGACACCGGTGTCGAACGCCACGCGGTGCTGCCCAAAGACTACGTTCTCGAAAAAGCCCGCCAGGCGCAGGCCGACGGCTCCACGCGCTTCTGCATGGGCGCCGCCTGGCGCGAGGTCAAGGATGGCAAGGATTTCGATGCCGTGCTCGATCTCGTGCAGTCCGTCCACGCCACCGGCATGGAAGTCTGCTGCACCCTCGGGATGCTCACCGAATCCCAGGCCCGCCGCCTCAAGGATGCCGGCTGCCACGCCTACAACCACAACCTCGATACCTCGCCGGAGTTCTACGCCAACATCATCTCGACCCGCACCTATGACGATCGCCTGCGGACGCTGCGCCATGTGCGCGATGCCGGCATCACCGTCTGCTGCGGCGGCATCATCGGCATGGGCGAAACGATCCACGACCGCCTCGGCCTGCTGCACCAGCTCGCCACGCAGAACCCTCACCCGGAATCCGTGCCGATCAACGCCCTGCAGCGCGTCGAAGGCACGCCCCTGGCCGACCAGCCGCCGATCGATCCCATCGAGTTCGTCCGCATGATCGCCACCGCGCGCATTTTGATGCCGTCGAGCTTCGTGCGGCTCTCCGCGGGCCGCGTGGAACTTTCCGACGAGGCCCAGGCCCTCTGCTTCCTCGCCGGGGCCAACTCGATCTTCGCCGGCGACAAGCTGCTGACACAGAAGAACCCGGGCGAGGACAAGGACCGCCAGCTGATCGGAAAGCTGGGGATGTCCTACCGGGAATCGGCGTGCAGCCCTTCCACCCCCCCCACCGAAAGCGCGCCCCGCAGCCACCACCTCATGGTCACCACCTGAGGACCGCACGCATTCCGGGAATGTCACCCCTTGCGAGAGGAGGTGGCGAGAAGCTCCGCGCCGGTGATCACCTGGCTGGATGCTGGGACAGCCACTGCTTCGCGTACGGCTCCTCCAGCGCCGCGGCTTTCTCGAGCCAGGTGCGCGCCTCCGCGTCGTTCTTCTCCACACCCTCCCCATGGGCGTACATGTAACCGACGTTCGCCATCGAAGGGCCATATCCGGCCGTCGCGGCTTTGCGGAACCACTCGAACGAGGCGCCGTCATCCCGCGGCACGCCGACGCCGCGCTGATACAGCACGCCCACCCCGTGCATCGCCGCGGCGTCGCCACGATCCGCGGCCTTGCGATACCAGTGCATGCCGGCCTCGGCATTTTGAATCTCCGCCGGCCCCTCGACGTACAACTTTCCCAAGGCCTTCATGGCGTCGGTCATGTCTTTGTCCGCGGCCAGCCGGTACCAGCGCAGGGCCTCGTGCACGTTGGCCGCAACATCCACCCCATGCTCGTAGAGATTACCGAGCGCATAAAAGGAATCCACCTGCCCCTGGTCGACGGGAAAAGAAGAAGGCCGCAAGCGCTGAAAGCATCAGCGTGCGGCCTGATTTTGTGGCGAGGGACATCTCGATCCGGCCCTCGGCAAGTGGCGATGATGCAGGCCGGCGGTCATTGCCATCCAGCCGGCCGCGAGCTTACCGCGTTCCGCCGCGGCCGGGCGCCACGGGCGCCGTCGGCGTGGCGAACCAGGGCCCGAAGTTCGAGCCGCTCACCAGGTCCAGCGTCGTGCCCTGCATGCGATAGACGAGCATTTTCTGGGTGGTGTTGTCCACGATCACGAGGACTTCCTCGCCGCCCGGGTTGCCGGTCATCATCATGTTGTAACCGCTCTGGGCGTTGAGCATTTCGGCCTGCGCTTCGCGCGGCGGCGTGGCCAGCAGGATCACGCCCAGCACGATCGCCACCAGGGTAAGCACGGCCATCATCACGGAGGTCTTGGGTTTCATCTGCGTCTCCCGCGCCCCGGGGGCGCGAATCAAAAGGTCTTGGGAAATCACACGAACGTTGCGATCAACCGCGGGTTATTTCAGCCGCTGGAGATCATCCGCCACGTTGCGTGACGCCACCGGCTGAATCCGCCGGCCCGTGATGTCGAGCTGCACCGCCGCCAGCCGCCCGTTGGAGACGTCGAGGAGGAAGATGGTTGACGCGTTGTTGGTGAAGCCCGAGACGGTTGCGAAGTTGCTCTTGCTGGCGCCGATCTGGCCATAGGCCTTCTTTTCGCCGCCGATCCGCATCCACACCCCGGCGCCCAGCACCAGGTTGAGGATCACCAGTCCTGCCACGATCCACTTAGACATGTGGAGCCTCCGCAAGTGTCATCTGCATTCGGCGGCGGCGCACGTGCGACGCGCCCTCCCCTCTACCCCTGTGAAGGCGGACCCCTGCCGGGCCTGCCGGTTAGTCGGCTTTGTCGAGATGGTTGCGCTTGGATTGCTTGAACCCGATGAGCATGATGCCCGCGACCATGAGGCCGGCAATGATGAAAGGCATCGCGGGCGAGCCCTCGTCAATGACGGGAATGCTGGCGTCGGGTTTGGGAATCTGTGCCAGGATGGTTGCCGCGTGAAGGAAAATGCTCATCGCCTGCCCCTGAGTTGTCTTGCCATCGCGATCATAAGCCGTGCGGGAGGCAAGTCAAGAACGGGCTCTTGTCGGCGAAAGCGCCGGGGCCGGAGGTCAGCCGCCGATTCCAAGGCAGGATCGCCCCCGCCGGCGGATTGCCAAACCGGTGCCTGCTCGCGGACAATGGACCCCATCACGTCTTCGGCGGAGCTTCCCGATGGCCGATCTTCCCGGCTGGGCCCAGGAGATGCGCGACCTTTTCCGGTCCGGCGCGATCTCCCAGTTCATCCTCTATGGCAACATTTTCGACCTCGTGCCCGCCCCGGCGCCCCCGGTCCTCTCGCCCGTCCTGCCGCGCCCGGCGCCGCTCAGGCCGCTCAAGTCGTTCCTGGAAGAAGTCATGTTCGCCCAGTTCGACGTGGTGATCCACTATGACCGCGGCAAGGGCATTCGGCCGACCAAGGGGGCGGAGGATTTCGGCGACTGGCTGGAGTCGCTCTCCGACGATGACAAGCCGATGCTGCAGCGGGCCCGCGAGCCTGCCCGGGCGCTGGAAATCATCGACCGCTACCTGCTGCGAACCCTGAACCTGCGCGCGGTTGCGAAAGACGGGCGCTCGGGCGCCGGCGGGAAGGTGCCCGACAAAATCGCCGTGATCATCGATTTCGCCCAGTTCGTCGTGCCCGCCGGCAACGCCCTGCAGCTCGGCGGTGATTTCGCCGCCAACATCGTCAAGGCGCTCACCTGGGCCAACGATCCGGCCATCCTGCAATCCAACATCGTCACCGTCTTCCTCACCGAGCAGCTCAACGACCTCAACGACCTGATCGTCAACAACCCCCACCCGGGGAAGCTGAAAATCCCGCTGCCCGACGACCAGGACATGCTGGAATATCTCCAGGTGCTGCAGGGGCCCGGCGGCGTGTTTCCCGACCTGGCGCAGCGCTCGGAGGTCCCGCTGGAAATGCTTGCCCGGCGGCTCACGGGACTCTCGCGCGTGGGGGCGCGCACGCTCATCGGCCAGGCCCTCAACAACGGCAAGACGCTCACCAGCAGCTGGCTGACCCGGATGAAAAAGGAGGCCATCGAGCGCGAAACCAACGGCCTGCTGGAATTCCTCGAATCGCCCTTCACGCTCGACAACCTTTCCGGGTCCGACGCCATCAAGGACTGGCTGCGGCAGGATGCGACGCTCCTGAAAAAAGGCGCGATCAACTCCCTGCCGATGGGCTATCTTATCTCCGGCCGCATCGGCACGGGCAAGACCTTCATGGTCAACTGCTGGGCCGGCGAGCTGGGCATTCCCTGCGTGGTCTTCAAGAACTTCCGCGACAAGTGGGTGGGTGCGACGGAATCGAACCTGGAAAAGATTTTCGCCATCCTGCGGGCGCTTGGGCAGGTGGTGGTCTTCGTCGATGAAGCCGACCAGATGACCGGCAAGCGCGATGGCGGCGGCGATGACTCGGGCCTCTCCGGCCGCGTCTACGCCATGCTCGCCAAGGAAATGTCCGACACCCGCAACCGCGGGAAAATCCTGTGGGTGTTCGCCACCTCGCGCCCGGATCTGCTGGAGGTCGACCTGAAGCGTCCCGGCCGTCTCGATGTGCATTTCCCGCTGTTTCCGCCGCAGACCCCCGCGGAGATGAAGAACCTGTTCGTGTCGGTGGCCAAGAAGTTCAAGTTCCCGCTGCCGGAGTCGGAGATTCCCGATATGCCGCTGGGATTGACGCTGGCGGGCAACGAGATCGAGTCGCTGCTGGTGCGCGTGCTGCGGCAGTATGAATTGGCGTCGGGGGGAGGTCCGGGCGAACCGCCCAAGCCGTCGCTGCGCTCGCTGCTGGAGGGGACGCTGTCGGGCACGCGCGCGAATCCCAACACCAAGAAGCTGGAATACATGGACCTGGCGGCGGTGAAGGAATGCACCGATTCGGCGTTTCTTCCCGAACCCTATCGCGAGCTGGCCATCGACCAGATCGACCGCCGGATGGCGGAATTGAAGCCCTACGTTTGAACGCCCGGAGGAACGCCATGAAGAATTTTCGCCGCATCGCCACGCTGCTGCTTCTGTCGCTCGCCGCCCCGGCCTTTGCGCAGGAACGGCTGCTGATCATGGATCATCCGTCGAAAATGCCGGCGCCGGAAAAAGAACCCGAGTTCCACAACCCGATCGTCAAGCAGCGCGCCGACTCGCAGGCCTACCTGGCGCCGGATGGCTATTACTACTTCACCGGCACCGTGCCGGAGTATGACCGCGTGGAACTGCGGCGGGCCAAGAGCCTCAACGATCTGGCCGACACCAAGGAGATCAAAACCGTCTGGAAGAAGCACGACAGCGGCGCGATGGGGTCGCACATCTGGGCGCCGGAAGTGCACAACATCGACGGCAAGTGGTACATGTACTTTTCCGCCGGCGACGCGAAAAACGTCTGGGACATCAAGCTCTACGCGATCGAAAATGACTCGCCCAACCCGCTTGAAGGCGAGTGGAAAGAGCTGGGGCAGGTGAAGACCAACTGGAACGACGACAAGCAGTTCGCCCTGGACGGCACCACGTTCGTTCACCACGGCCAGCGCTACTTTCTCTGGGCGGAGCGCGATCCGGCGATCAAGACCAACACCAACCTCTATATCGCCAAAATGGATTCGCCGACCAGCATCGTGGGCAAGGGGGTGATGCTTTCGAAGCCGGAATTCCCGTGGGAATGCGTGAAGTACAAGGTGAACGAGGGGCCGGCGGTGCTGCAGAAGAACGGCAAGGTTTTCCTCACCTATTCGGCCAGCGCCACCGACGCGAACTACTGCATGGGGATGCTCACGGCGAAGGATGACGCCGACCTGCTGGATCCCGGGAGCTGGACCAAGTCGCCCGAGCCGGTGCTGAAAACCGATGAGGCGGCCAGGGTGTTCGGGCCGGGACACAATTCGTTCATCACCACGCCGGACGGCAAGTTCGACATCCTGGTGTACCACGCGCGGAACTACAAAGAGATCAAGGGCGATCCGCTGAACGATCCCAACCGCAACACGCGGGCGCAGGTGATCCGCTGGTCGCCGGAGGGCACGCCGATTTTCATGCCGCCGGTGCCCGATTCGCAGTGACGCGGGCGGGAATGGCTGCGGGTCGGGGGCGGAAACGACGCGTGTCTGGCCGGTGGAACTGCGCGCCGGTCACCGAACTTTCCATTGACGGGCGCCGCGCGGTGCCCCACAATCGCTCCCACTGGCTACCTTTGAAAGGGCAGCATCGATGGGCATGTTTTCTCGCATCGGCCGCCTCGTGCGCGGGTTCTTCGGGCTGTTCGTCTCCGGCCTGGAGGAGCAGAATCCCGAGGCGCTGATGGAAGCCGCCAAGCAGGATTTCCGCAACAAGATGGCGCTCTACAACCAGGCGCTGGCGCGGATGGCGGGAATCGCGGAGCGGCTCAAGTCGCAGATCAAGCAGAAAACGGCCCGGGCGCAGGACCTGGAGAAGCGCATCCTGGCGAACCACCGGGCCAACAACCTGGAGCTGGCGGGATCGCTGGCGCGGGAGCTGCAGGAGCTGCGCACCGACCTGCAGCACGACACCAGCGAGCTGGCCGACACCGAGGAGGCCTACCAGAACAACATGCGCCAGGCGAAGATCGCGCAGAAGGAATTCGAGGAGAAGGTGCGCAAGCTGGAGAGCCAGCTCTCGCAGGTGCGGGTGAAGGAAGCCCAGGCGGAAGCCGCCGGGGCGCTCTCGAACGTGGCCTTCAAGGTCGGCGACATGGGCGACACGATGAAGACCGTCGAGGATGTGCTCAACAAGCGCTACGAGCAGTCGGCCGGCAAGGCGCGGGTGGCCAAGGACATGGTCGACACCGGCGTGCTGGCGGAGAAGGAATCGGAGCGCAAGGCGCTGGAGCAGAACGCGCTGGCGGAGTTCCTGGCCTCGCAGGGCATCGCGGCGACCCCCACCAACGAAGCGGCCGCCCCCACCGCCGACAAGGACCTCGGCCCCGCGCAGACCGAAGGCAAGACCATCGGCTGATGTGGGTAGGACGCACCTGCTTCAGTGGATGGTCACGCCAGCAGGGGCGCGGGACATGGCGATCCTTCCGGACCTTTGCGTGGAGGTGCTGTCGCCGTCAAAGGCGCGCACGGACCGCGTCGATAAATTCTTCCTGATTTCCAGTCTACATCTTGCGGCTATTCCGGGCCGACGCGCG
>JBEHXY010000126.1:0-9230 GCA_048498455.1 Planctomycetota bacterium
GCGCGCACCAGCAAGATCAGCTCCGAGGTGAGGCCCGCCGAGGTCGGTCCCAGGGTCAGCTTTTCGACCTGCTGGGCCTCCCAGCCGGTTTCCTCAAGCAGCTCGCGCTTGGCCGCCACTGCCCACTCCTCCTGTTCCGCGCCTTCGTGATCGCCGACCAGGCCTGCGGGGATCTCGATCACTTCGGCGCCGACCGGGGCGCGGAACTGCGAAATAAGCACCACGTGGTTCTCGGGCGTCAGCGCCACGATTCCCACGGGCGTGTTGCCCTTGGTGCGCTGCACATATTCCCACCCCCCCACCGTCACCATTTCCAGGAACTTGCCACGGAACTCGCTGCGTTTTTCGGGGTTGCCGGCCATGAAGGTCTCCTCACGAACAGCCGTCTTCTTACCCGAAGCGTTTCGCCGCGCCTCCATTCGCGTGCGAGAATGTCTCCTTTTTACCGGTCCCGGGTGGCGTGGGGCTCAAGTGCGCGTCCGATAGCGCCGAATAGTTGCGGGACCGAAACTGATTCGGTCCGCCACGCGGAAACCGCCGCGGCCATCGGGGCCGCGCGGAGTTGTTTTGCCCGCAGAGAAGGAGTTGCCGTGCGCATCCTCATCGCTGATGACAACGAGCTCGCCCTCGACATGCTTGCGCACGCCCTGGCGTCCCATGGCCACGATGTCGTTCGCGCCTCCAACGGGCGCGAAGCCCTCGAGATCCTGCGGCGGGAAACGATCCGCTGCGTGATCTCGGATTGGGAAATGCCGGAGATGACCGGTCCGGCGCTGTGCAAGGCGATCCGCGCGAGCGCCTCGGCGGGTTATGTGTACGTCATCCTGCTCACGAGCCGCGACGCGTCCGAGGACATTGTCACCGGGCTGTCCGCCGGGGCCGACGAGTTCATCACCAAGCCGTTCAAGTCGGCGGAGCTGGCGGTGCGCATCCGGACGGCCGAGCGCATTTTGTCGCTGGATGCGCGGGACCTGACGATCTTTGCGCTGGCGAAGCTGGCGGAATCGCGCGATCCGGAAACCGGGGCCCACCTGGAGCGGGTGCGCAATTACTCGCGACTGCTGGCCGACCACCTTTCCCGGCATCCGAAATACCAGCACATCGTCGATGCTTCGTACGTGCGGCTGATCTACACGACGTCGCCGCTGCATGACATCGGCAAGGTCGCGGTGCCGGACGGCATCCTGCTGAAAATGGGACGCCTTACGGAGCACGAATACGAAATCATGAAGACCCACGCGCTGATGGGGGCGCAGACGCTGGAGGCGGCGCTGAAGGAGCATCCGGGCGCGGGCTTTCTGCAGATGGCGCGGGACATCGCGGCCACGCACCACGAGCGGTGGGACGGCAGCGGCTATCCGCACCGGCTCGCGGGAACGCAGATTCCGCTGTGCGGCCGCATCGTCGCGATCGCCGACGTGTATGACGCGCTTACTTCCAAGCGCGTGTACAAAGGCGCTTATTCGCACGACATGGCGCGCACGATCATCGTCGAAGGCAAGGGCACGCACTTCGATCCGGACCTGGTGGATGCATTCCTGGCGCTGGAAAGCCAGTTCGTGGCCATCCAGACGCAGTATGCCGAAAACGCCCTCGAAGCGGCGTGATGCCGCCTGTTTTGCGGCTCGCTTTGCGACGCCCCTCCCGGCGCATACACTTCTGTTATGACGCAGACCGCCTTCCGCTTTCTTGACGCTCCGCGCCTCCTGACCCTGATCGATCACGAGCTGGAGCTCGTCGAGCCCTCCCTGCAGCACGTCAACGAACTTCTGGCGGCCTGCCAGCATCCCCTCACCCGCCGCGACATGCCCGCCATGGCCAAGACGACGCGCGACGGGCTGCTGACGTTCCTCTCGCAGAATCCGGGCGGGCACTCGGCGCCGGATCCCGCGCGCGGCATTGCGGCCGGTTACACGTTCTGGATGCGCATCCGCCGGGTTGTTCCGCTGGATGCCACCAAGGCGCCGCCGCCGCTTTCGATGGCGGGGTCCATTTCCCTGCGGCTGGGCCACAATGAAAACCTGGACTATTACCTTGGCCACATCGGGTATCACGTGCTGCCTCCGGCGCGCGGGCGCCACTTTGCGGAGCGGGCCTGCCGGCTTTTGCTGCCGCTGGCGCGGGCGCACGGGCACGCGGCGCTGTACATCACCTGCAACCCCGACAACGCCGCGAGCCGCCGGACGTGCGAACGGCTCAACGCGCACTTTATCGACACGGTGCCGGTGCCGAGCACCAACGCGCTGTACTCGCAGGGCGACCGCTTCAAGTGCCGGTACCGGATCACCTTGTAACGGGTGCGGACACAGGTTTTGCCGAGGCGCGCGTGCACCATCCTTCGCACAGCGTCCGCATCGCGCCCACTGGAGCTGACCGTCTGCGCGAAGGTTTCCTGAGGGATTTTCTGCGACGCGCCGGCCGCACTTTCGTCTTATGATGCATGCGTTCGTGGCCCGCACCCAAGGAGCCTCGCATGTCTTTTGATCTCAACCGCCGTGATCTGCTCAAGAGTGTGCTTGCCCTCACCGCGGGCCTCATGGCTCCGGCGACGACGCGCGCGGCGGAGGGAACTGCGGCCGCTCCGGGCGCGCTTGCCAGCGTGCCTGCCACCCAGCCCGCGCACGACAAGTTCGGCGACCTGCTTCCGCAGCGGAAACTTGGACGCACGGGGGCGTGGGTCACCATGCTGGGCATCGGCGGTTCGCACATCGGCCGCATGTCTGAAGACGAAGCCCAGAAGACCATCGAGACGGCGATCGCCGGCGGCGTGCGGTTTTTCGACACCGCGGTGGTGTATCAGAACGGCGGCAGCGAGTCGCGTCTCGGACGGCTGCTGACGCCGAAGTATCGCGATGTCGTTTTCCTGATGACCAAGACGCGTGCGCCGGATGCGGCGACCGCCCGCAAGCATCTGGACGAATCCCTGGCGCGCCTGAAGACCGATTACCTCGATCTCTGGCAGATGCACGAGTATCTCACCGTCGATGATGTGAACACGCGGCTCGATCAGAAGGCGCTGGACGTGTTCATCGAAGCCAAGGAGAAGGGGAAGGTGAAGCACATCGGCTTCACCGGCCATGTCACGCCCGACACGCACCTGCGCATGCTCGAACGGATGAAGCCGCTGAACGACCCGCTCGAAACCTGCCAGATGCCGATCAATGTGGCAGACCCTTCCTACTCCTCGTTCATTCTGAAGGTGCTTCCGGAACTGGTGAAGCGCGGCTATGGGGTGTGCGCGATGAAGACGCTTGCGGGCGGGGGCTTCGGCGGGCGCAACGCCAAGGGGCCGATCGTTCCCGACCGCCTTTCGGTCGCCGACGCGTTGCACTTCGTGTGGTCGCTGCCGGTGTCGGTTCTCATCAGCGGGCCCGACAATGCGGCCCAATTCAAGAACACCCTCGAGATCGCCAGAAGTTATTCCGGGATGACCGACGACCAGCGCAACGCACTTATTCAGAAGATTGCGGACAGCGCCGGGCGCGGAACAGAGTACTACAAAGCGTAAGTGACGTGCGTCCGATCCCTCGTCGCCTTGGTGGGCGTTCGTGACTTCGTGGCTTCGTGTTTCCGTCGGGTCGTTGCGGCGTCAGGGTTTGACCCAGGTTCCGGCGACCAGCGCGTCGACATCCGCGCGCGAGGGCATCGCCTGCAGCGCGCCCATTCTGGTGCAGGCCAGCGCCCCGGCCGCATTGGCAAAGCGCACGGCGACGGGGAGCGCCATTCCCTCGGCGAGGCCGACCGAGAGCGCCGCGTTGAAGGCATCGCCGGCGCCGGTGGTGTCGACGACCGGCACGCGGAATCCGGACACGTGTTTGACCGTGGCGTTGCTGCCGGCGGCGGCCACGGTTTCTCCGGCCTCTGCGCGCTGGACGATGACCGCTCCCTGGGAGCCCATCTTCACGATGACGATGCGTGTGCCGCGCAGGAGGAACCGTTCCGCGGCGCGCCGCGCATCGTCGGGCGTGCGCACGGGCACCCCGGTGAGGAGCTGCGCCTCGGTCTGGTTAGGCGTTAAGATATCTACATGGTAGAGGGATTCCGGCAGGCCCTCGGGCGGCGCGGGGGCGGGATCGAGGATCGTCAGCACGTTGGAGCGCTTCGCGAGGGCGATCGCGCAGGCGACGGTGTCGTAGGGAATCTCCAGTTGGACCGTCAGCACCACGGCGGTCTCGATGGTTCGCCGTTCTGCGAGGAGGTCGGATGCGGTCAGCAGCCGGTTGGCCCCCCCGGCCACGACGATGGCATTTTCACCATGACGATCGACGACGATCATGGCGGTCCCGGTGGGGGCGTGGCGCGAGCGGAGGATCGAGGTGGTGTCCACCTTGGCCCGGGTGAGCGCGGCGACGATGTTGTCGGCGAAGAGATCCTCTCCCGTGCGGCCGATGATGCGGCTGCCGGCGGAGCGTCTGGCCCACAGCTTTCCGGCGGCGGCGGCCTGGTTGGCGCCTTTGCCGCCGGGGGATTGCAGCAGGTCCTGCCCCATGACGGTTTGTCCCGGGAGGGGCATGACTTCGGCGCGGGTGATCAGGTCCATGTTCAGGGAGCCCACCACCACCACGCCGGACTTGGGTCCGGCGGCCGAGGCGCGGCCAGGCGCCGCGGAGGGCACTGCCTCCAGCCGCCTGGCGGGCGGATCGGGCGGCGGCGGGGGAGCCGCCGGCTTGCGCGCGGCCGGCGCCGCTTTCACCGGCGGCGTGCGGCGCGATGCCTGGGAACCCGCCTTCTTGGCCATCAGCGTGCGACTCCTGCAACCACCACCCCCGCCATGTTACGGCAAACCCGCCCCGCCGTCACCCCTGCATGCAGTTACATGCAGATATAAGAATGAATCAATTGAATCGCTCGACGATGCGGTCGAATTCGTCGAGGGAGAAATACTGGATCATGATTTTGCCGGTGTTTTTCTTTTTGCTGGGGAAAATGCGCAGTTTCGTGCCCAGTTTTCGGGAGAGGTCCTGTTCCAGCTCGATCACGTGGGGGCTTTTGGCCGCCAGGGTCCGCGTGTGGCCGGCCACCTCGGTGGTTTCGGGTTCGCCGGGGTTGACGCCTGTGGCGGGCGGGGGGGCATTGACCGCTTCTTCCAGCTTTCGCACGCTGAGTCCCTCGGTGACGGCGCGGTTGGCCAGGGCGTCCTGCATGGCGGGGTCGGTGACGCCGGCGAGCACCTTGGCGTGTCCGGCCGAGAGAATGCCGCGAGAGACGAGGTCTTGCACGCCGGGGTTGAGGTCGAGGAGGCGGAGGAAGTTCGAGATCGTGGTGCGGTCTTCGCCGAGCCGTTCTGCGGCTTGGGCGTGGGTGAGGAGGAAGGTGTCGACGTAACGGCGATAGGCCTTGGCCCGTTCGATGGCATTGAGGTCCTGCCGCTGGATATTTTCGACGAGGGCCCATTCGGCTTGGCGTTCGTCGGTGGAATCGTCGCGGATGATGGCCTGGAGGGTCTGGATGCCGGCGAGCTTGGCGGCTTCCGTGCGGCGATGGCCGGCCACGAGCTGGTAGCGGCCTCCCTCGGCGGGCCGCAGGATGATGGGTTGGAGGAGGCCGGAGGCTTTGATGGATGCGGCGAGCTCTCGCAGGGCCACGGGATCCATGGCGGATCGGGGCTGGTGGGGGTTGGGGTCCACCAGCGAGACGTCTACGGAGAGGAGCCGTTCGCCGGGCAGGGGGGCCGGTTGGCCGTGTGCGGCTGGGTGTGCGCCGCTGGTCACGGGGACGCCCTGTTCGACGGTAACGGGATGGGCGATGAGCGATTTCAGGCCGCGGCCAAGGCGGGGACGATCTTTGATGGCCATGCCGGAGACTCCGTTCTCGGAAATGTTCTACGTGGAACCTTGTACCGCTGCTTGCCCCATGGCGTCAACAAAGTTGGTCTCCGTCGGTGACAATTTTGGGGCGGGCGGGAGTTCCACGTGGAACATTGGTTCACGGGATGGGTCATCGGTTGGTTGGGACGACGGGACAATCATCAAAGAGGACACAGAGAGCACGGAGAAACTACGGCGGCGACGGTGCAGGTGGGCCTGTGGTCTCTGTGTACTCTGTGGTACTTTTGAACGCCCCCCTCGCCCGTGCGCCCCTGTACTCAGGTGGCAACTCCTTGGGTCTAGCCTGTAAGCCAGACCCGGGCGAGGCGGCCCATGGGGACCCAGCCGGTGGACTGGTAGAGCCGGAGGGCCGGGCCATTTTCTTCGTCTACCTGGAGGGTGGGCACCTTTTTCATTGCTCTTATGCGCCAGGCGAGGTCGCTTACCATCTGTGACCCGTAGCCCCGCTGGCGGTGGTCGGGAAAGGTGTAGACCCCCCCTATCTCCACGAGTGAGGGCAATTCCAGATCGAGCTTGGCCACTGCCACCACCTGGCCTTCTTGTTCGAAGACGAACACCCGCCCGGTCGCCACCCATGCGTCGAGATCGGCGTCAAAAAGGATGCCCCGCTCTTCCTTATAAGCGCGGCGCCAGCGGTTCAACATGGGCACGTCGGCATCACGCGCCACCCGCACGCCCAAGGCCGGCTCGCAGGGGACGGATTCGGGAAGCTGCATCACCACGTTGACCACGCGCCGGGCGGGCGCCTTGCGATGGACGGCCGGGAGGAGCTCCGGCACCATCCACTCGATCCCCTCCGCGGACCCGGTCAGAAAATCAATCGGTACGCGCCCGGCCGGTGGGGGGGAGGCCCCCTTCCCCAAGACCTCGGCGGTTGCCTCTTTGGGCGATGCCGTCAAATCAACGAGGGGGATCCGTTCGAAGACACTTTGGGCCGCGTCTTCGTCAACGTCGCGCCCCGCTTCCGTCCTGGCGCCATCCGATTTCGCTGCAGTGGCGGATCCATTGAGGCGTTTTGCACCATCACCGGCTGCGACCTCGGCACCGCGCTGCAGGATGTAGGAGGTGAACGCTTGAGCTGTGAGCTTGTCGAGCGCCAGCACATCGGCGCGATGGGCCTTGGGCACGTACAGCATGGCACCCGAACAATTGCCGAACTCACACAAGGGGACCTGGGGGCGATCGGCGGTACCGTCGCCATCTGCCGCGGCCACCACGAGGTGGAGGTCAGGCCGCTGCAGGGGCGGCGTGGTCGCGAGGCGCTCCCAGAAGTGGGCGATGAGGTCCATCACGCCGCGCGAGCGGGCGTGCAAAAAGCCCACGGCGGTTCCCGGCTTTTCCACCGGCAAACGCACCAGCCGCAACGGCGGCCGCGCCGCCTCCGGAACATCCCCCGCCCGATCACCAAGCACCCGGTCACTCACCCCGCGCGGGCTCCTCACCAACGGCCGCACTCCTTCGCCGGCCGCCGGTCATTTCGAATCGTCAGGCGCCGCGGTCCCCGCCGCACCTGCTGGGTCCATTGTAGCACTCCTGCCGTGCAGACCAACTCTTCACCGGCTGTCGCGCTTCAGCGCCGATAACGAGATGACGCGCGGCGTGGTACCATCCCCCGCGGTGACCGCATGACCAATCCGCTTCCCCGCTGGCGGGGCTTTAATCTTCTGGATATGTATATCTATGAGCCGGGCCGCGAGCTCATCCGGCCGGGCGACACGACGGGTCCGGGCGGGTATGGGGGCGGAGAGGGGGACTTTCGCGAAATCGACTTTCAGTTCATTCGGGACTTCGGCTTCGACTTCATCCGCCTGCCGCTCGATTACCGCTATTGGACCCACCTGGACGGAACTTTCCGCGAGCTGCCTCTTTCGCGGCTCGACCGGGCCATCGACCTGGCGACGCGCTGCAACCTGCACCTCTCGTTGTCGCTGCATCGCGCGCCCGGCTACTGCGTGAACCCGCCGTGCGAGGCGAACAGCTTGTGGTCGCACGGGGAGACGCAGCAGCGCTTCGTGCAGCAGTGGCAGTTGTTCGCTGCGCGCTACAAGGGCATTCCGAACGCGCGGCTGAGTTTTGACCTGCTCAACGAGCCGCCGGCCATCGGCATCACGGCGCTTTTCTCCAGCAACAAGGCGTCGCGGGCCAGCCATGAGCTCGTGATGCGCGCGGCGATCGGCGCGATTCACGCGATTGATCCGTCGCGGCAGATCATTCTCAATGGCCTGAATTATGGGAACGACCCGCTGCCGGAGTTCGCGGACCTGGCGCCGCTGGTCGCGCAATCGTGCCGCGCCTATTTCCCGTTCGGCGTGACGCACTACAAGGCGCACTGGGTGAGCTATCCGTGGATTCGCAAACCGCGCTGGCCGGGCGGCGACCACTTCGGCCGCCGGTTCGACCTGCACGACCTGGAAGCCCACTATGCCCGCTGGACGGCGCTGGTCGACCGCGGGATCGGCGTGCACTGCGGCGAAGGGGGCGTCTTTCACAAAACGCCCCACGACGTCACGCTCGCCTGGATGCGCGACACGCTCGGGCTGCTCAAGCACCGCGGTATCGGCTGGGCCCTCTGGAATTTCCGGGGCGAGTTCGGGCCGATGGACTCGCACCGCGAAGACGTGCAGTACGAGGAGTTCCACGGACATCTGCTCGATCGGGAGATGCTCAGCGTGCTGCAGAGAAGTTGATATTCCGATTCAGCACGAAGGCACGAAGGGGGTGAAGGGCACGAAGGGCAGGGGGATTTGATTACATGCGGCGGGCGATGGCCATGATTTCCCAGTCGTCGACGGTGATGGCGCGGCGCGCGTAGTGGCCCGGGTTGCAGCCGTAGATGTCTTCGACGGAAAAGCCGGCGACTTCCAGGAGGAGCGTGAGCTCGCGGGCGGTGAAGGTGGTGGTGGTGAGGATCGTGGAGCGCTCGTCGCCTGCAGCATTTCTCAGTGTGAGTTCCTCCACCAGCAGCGCGGTCTGGGGATCGAAGCCGGGATGGCGCGACGCGGCGTAGCTGTGAACGGCCGTGAGGATGAAGAGCGATGCGGGTTTGAGCACGCGATGCACTTCGCGGAGCACCAGGCGGTGCGAATCCTCCGCGCCCACCAGTCCAAACGCGCCCTGGCAGAGACAGATGGCGGCATCGAAGAGCGGCGAGGAGGGGAAGGGCAGATCGCGGGCGTCGGCGACGCGGAAGGTGGCGGGGAGGTTGTCGTGCTTGGCGCAGACATCGGCGACATCGATGAAGCCGGCGGAAATGTCGATGCCGGTGGTGTGATAGCCGCGGCGGGCGAGTTCGAGCGAATGGCGTCCGGGCCCGCAGCCGATATCGAGGAGCAGGGCGCCGGCGGGGAGGGCGAGTTCTTTTTCGAGAAAGTCGACTTCGCGGTGGGTGCCGGCGGTGAAGGG
>JBEHXY010000127.1:0-9213 GCA_048498455.1 Planctomycetota bacterium
CGCGCCGATCTTTTCAAAATCGATGATGCTGCCGATCGTCTCCACGTTCGTCCCGCTGGGCGCATACGCCGCCTTCTTCGTGCTGATCGACACTTCCTTGCCCCACTGCGCCGCCCGGTTGTAGTAGTAGGCCGCCACCCACAGCTTCAGCGGATCGAGGTAGCGCTGGTCCACCCCGTTGTCGAACCACAGCATGTCCGGCTGGTACTTGTCCACCAGCTCGACGTTCCGCTGCGCCCAGTTCACGAGGAACCGCTTGCAGGCCTCATCGCTGCGATCCGCCACGTGGTACCACTCCGCCCACTTGGGGTCATAGAGGTCCGCCTTCTTGGCCTGCAGGCTCGCCGCCAGTTCCTTCGTCGGGTTCACAAACTGAAAGGCCTCGATCCCGTGGTTGGACACGCCGAACTTCAGCCCCTGCTTCCGCACCGCCGCCGCCAGGTCGCCGATCAGATCGCGCTTCGGTCCCAGGTTCTTCGCGTTGATCGGGTTGGCCTGCGAATCCCACAGCGAAAAGTTGTCATGATGCTGCGCCGTGGGAATGACGAACTTCGCGCCCGACTGCTTGAAGAGGGTCGCCCACGCATCGGGATCCCATTTTTCTGCCGTGAATTTCGGAATGAAATCCTTGTAGCCAAACACATCGGGCGCGCCGAAATGCTCCGTGTGCCACGCCAGTTCCGCCGGCGCGTACATGTGTTTTTCGTACCACTCGTTGTGGTGCGCCGGCACGCTGTACAACCCCCAATGCATGAAGATGCCGAACTTCGCTTCGTAAAACCACGCGGGCACCTGGTAATGCTCTTTCAGCGACTCCCAGGTCGGCTGGAAGGGACCTGCCGGAATCTTTTCCGGGATCGCCTTGACGGCCGCTTCGACCACCTCGAGCCGCGTCTCGGGCGCCATGTCAAAGCCCGGCGAGTTTCCGCCCTCGGCGGTTTCCGCCTTGCGTGCCGCCTCGCCGCCCGCATCATCCGCCGCCGCCGCTGCCGCCTGCCCGGCGCGCTGCTGGGCGATCGCCGGAGCTGCCCACGCCGCCAGTGCCACCGCCGCCGCCACCCGCGCCATCCGCTTCATCCGACCGTTCATCTGCGTCTCCTGGATCCTGCCAGACCGCGCCGCCGCGGCAAACAAAAAGTCTCGCCGTTCACGCGTCGCGCCACCATGGCTGCACTTGACTCTTCCCTGTCATTTCTTGACCTGCCCCTGATGTTTCCGGCATCGCCAATGACCCCCCAAGCCATCGCCCCCGCGCTGTCATCCCCCTATACTTCCGCCGGCACTCGGGAGCTTCTCGGCATGACCGACACCCAGCTGGTCTACCTCATCCACGGCAAAGAGAGCGCCTTTCTCGAGGGCCGCTTCTCGATACTTTCCGCCTGCGCCGCCGCCAGGCGCGCCGGCCATCCGCCCCCGAACATCGTGGTCTTGACCGACCGCCCCGACGCTTTCGCGCCGCTGCCGGTGGCCACGCTGCCGCTGGATCTCGCGCTTTTGAAGCAGTGGCAGGAACCGATCCAGTTCGTCCACCGCGCCAAAATCTGCGCCCTTCTTTCGCTGCTCCCGCGGGCGGAAAAGTCCGTCCTCATCGATGCGGACACCTTGTTCCTCCAGCCGCCGCAGACGCTTTTCGACCGCGTGTCGGAATCGGCCACCATCCTGCACGCCAACGAAGGCGACATCTACACGCTTCCCGCCCACTTCCGCGTGAAGAACGCGCTGCTCGCACATTTTCCCGACCGAACCCTCCCGCTCTCCGCCGGCCCGCTCACCCTCGCCGCCAAAGAACCCATGTGGAACTCCGGCGTCGTCGGCGTGCACCACACGCACGCCCATCTCTTCCCGCAGATGCTCGAAATCACCGACCTCCTCTATCCGCTGGCCAAGGCCCACACGATCGAGCAGTTGGCCATCGGCATGGTGCTCTCGCGGAACTCTGCGCTGCGAACCACCGAGGACATCGTCGAACATTACTGGGACAACGACGCGTACATCGGCTGGCCCGACTGGAAATCCCGCCGCGACATGCACCATGACCAGGCCCGAACATTCTTCGACGCCCACCCCGGCGCCACCCTCGACCAGCTCGTGGCCGCCTACCTGCGCCGCCCTCCCAAGCTCTTCCGCGTCACCCCCGCCATCAAGACGATCGCCTTCCTCCGCCGCCGCACCGCCAAACTCCCCGGCCCGCTGAAGAAAGCGTTTTACCACCTCGGGCTGTAAGCCACTCACCCAACAACAGCCGCCAAAAAGAAAGCGGGCCCGATCGCGTCGAGCCCGCCAATTACCCATCACTATTAATCAAGTGCCCATCACTCGTCCGTCACACACCCTTCGCTGGCGCTCTTCACATTCTTGACATACTTGTACAGCGTCCCGCGGTTCACCTTGTAGGGCCGCCGTTTCCACTGCTTCCGGCGGGCTTCCATCTCCTCTGCGCTGATGCCGAGATCAATCGTGTTCTTCTCGGCATCAATGATGACGCGATCCCCGTTCTTCGCCAGCGCGATGTTCCCGCCCTCAATCGCCTCCGGTGTCACGTGGCCGATGATGAAGCCGTGGCTCCCCCCGCTGAACCGCCCATCCGTGATCAGCGCCACATCATTGAGCAACCCATACCCCGCCAGCGCCGACGTCGGCGTCAACATCTCCGGCATCCCCGGCCCGCCCTTGGGCCCTTCATACCGAATGATGATCACGTCGCCTTTGCCGATCTTCCCGGCCTCCAGCCCGTCGAGCATCTCCTCTTCCGAATCAAACACCTTGGCGGTCCCCTCGAAGCGCAGCCCCTCCTTGCCGGTGATCTTCGCCACCGCTCCCTCGGGCGCCAGGTTGCCGCGCAGAATTCGAATGTGCCCATCCTTCTTGATCGGTTCGCTGAAGCTGTGCACGATCCGCTGTCCCGCCTTGAGTCCCGGCAGGTCCCGCAGATTTTCCGCGATGGTCTTGCCGGTCACGGTCATCTGCCCGCCATCGATCATCCCCTTCTCCAGCATCAGCTTCATCACCGCGGGCACGCCGCCGACCACGTGCAGGTCTTCCATCACGTACTTGCCGCTGGGCTTGAAGTCGCTGAGCAGGGGGGTCTCATCGCTCACTCGCTGCCAGTCGTCGATCGTCAGATCGATGCCGAACGAGCGAGCCATGGCGATCGAATGCAGCACGGCATTGGTCGAGCCGCCCAACACGATGGTCAGGCGCATCGCGTTGATAAAACTCTGCCGGGTGACCAGGTCGCGCGGTTTCAGATCCAGTTCGAGAAGCTTGCGCATCTGCTGCCCCGCCCGCACGCACTCCTCGATTTTTTCCTGTGAATCCGCCGGCGCACAGCTCGAATAGGGCAGCGACAGCCCCATGCATTCAATGAAGGAGGCCATGGTGTTGGCCGTGTACATGCCGCCGCAGGCACCCTGCCCCGGGCAAGCCTTGCCGAGCATCAGCTTGCGCTCCTCCTCGGTGATCGTGCCGGCCAGTTTCTGGCCGTAGGTTTGGAACGCGCTGACCACGTCGAGCTTTTCCTCGGTGCCGCGGATCGTCGCGCACCCGGCGCGAATCGTGCCGCCATAGACCATGATCGAGGGGCGATTCAGCCGGCCCATCGCCATGACGGTGGCCGGCATGTTTTTGTCGCACCCCGGCAACGCCACCAGGCCGTCGTACCACTGGGCCCCCATGATCGTTTCAATGGAATCCGCGATGAGGTCGCGCGACTGCAGGGAGAAGGACATGCCGTCGGTGCCCATGGAAATGCCGTCGCTCACGCCCACGGTGTTGAAGCGCATGCCGACGAGGCCGGCGGCCTCCGCGCCCTTTTTCACCTGCGTTCCCAACTCGGCGAGGTGCATGTTGCAGGGATTGCCCTCGTACCACACGCTGCCGATGCCGACCTGCGGCTTGTCGAGATCCTGCCAGCTCAGGCCGGTGGCGATCAACATGGCCTGCGACGCCCCCTGGCTCGCCGGCTGGGTGATGCGCGAGGAATATTTGTTCAACTTCGCCTGCTGGGTACCGGCTTCATTGGCAATCGTCATGATTCGTCTGCACTGCTCTCGTTTCCATCGGCGCCCGCTGAAACTCCAGGTCCCAACACCACCAAAGACGCCAATCCCTAAGTGTCTAAGGCCACCCCCTCAAAGTCAACGCTGCGCCCAACGCGGGCCCCTCAGCGCGCCTGAACCAGGGAAAGTCCGGCGTCCGCGAGGCCGCGGGCCGCTGTGCCCGCGCCTAGCCCACCTCCGGCAGCGCTCCCAATCCCAGCTCCACCTCCAACTCCTCCGCCCGCCGCGCCAGATCGCTCATCAACCGCACGTACAACTCATACACCGCAGAGAGCGTTCCCTCCGCCGCGTGGTACACCTTCACCGGCTCATCCGCCCGCGGCATGGTCTCCATCGCCAAGCGCGACACGCTCACCTGCTTCTCCGCATGCCCATACGGATACTTCGCCCCGCGCAGCACCCCGTGCACCTCCTGCAGCGCCATGTGCAAGCGGTTCCCCAGGCTCACCACCGCGTTCACCAGGCTCTGCGGATTCCCCGTCGGCTTGGCCAACGACAGCGCCGCCCCCATCTGGTAATACAACCGCCGCATCTTCTCGAGCCGCTCGGCCACCAGCTTGATCGCCCGCAATGCATCCAGCACCAGGTCTCCGGATCCCGCCTCCTCCCGCACCTCCACCACGTCATATTCGCCCGCGCCGGCCTCCGCCGCCGGGGCGCCCACCACCGCCTTCTTGCGCTCCGCCGCCGCCATCGCCAGCACCACGTTGATGCGCACCATCGCCCCTTTCACGACGCCATTGACCAAGTGCGCCGCTTCGGTCCGTTCCCGCTCCGTCCGCCGCATAACGTCCGTCAGCGACGCCCCATCGATCGTGCCGAGCAATCCCAGCTGCGGCACCATCTGCCCCTTCACCGCCGCCCCCGCTTCCACCATCGCCATCACCCGCAGGGCCAGCACGAGGCGCTCGTCGGCCTGCTCAAAGGTCTTCACCGCCCCACGCACCACCGGCGCCCCGTCCAGCAGCCGCGTCCGTGCCTCCACCAGCAACTCCGCCGCCGCCTCGCCATCGGCGGGCACCGCCAGCTCGGTATCGGGAAACACCGGCCGCAACCCGTTCACCAGCCCCTGGAAAAACCGGGTCAGCGATCCCTCCGCTTTCACCTGCTCGCCCTGCTCCTGCACCAGCGACTCCGTCGCCACCAGGTGGCCGGGCCCAAACGCCTCCCCCAGATTCGCCCGGTAAAACAGCTCTGTCACCCGCCGCGACAACCCCTCGAAATCCGCGAACAGCACCGTCGCCGGCCCCTCCGCCTGGAACAGCCCGCGCGCTCCCTCCTTCCTCGCCGACGCAATCCGCTCCGCGTCCGACGGATGGGAATCCAGCCATCCCGTCCTGGCCTTCGCCACCATCGCCTCCACCTCCGACCGCACTTTCCCCGGCATGGCCGCCTCCCGCGCCACGATCAGCCGCGGCAAATCATCGCACAGCCGCTTCTCCCGCCATGCGCTCGACAGATCTCCAAACGCCGCCGACCGCGCCACCGTCAGCATCGCGATCTGCCGGCTGGTTCTGGCAAAGCTGTCGCTGCCCGCCACCCGCGCTTCGTAACGGTCCGCGTCGAACTCCATCTCGCGCAGCAGAAAGGAGCTCACCACGTGCCCCGCCATCATGAGCGCCCACAACAGCCGCCGCGTCAGCCACACCAGCAGCTTGGCCAGCCACGCCGTCGCCTGGATCGCCCAGTAGGACCGCGACCGCGCCAGCATGTCCAGCCATTCATCCCACGCGTCCCGTTCCACCGCCACCCGTGCAAACCAGGCGTTGATCGACCGCACCACGTAGGTCAGCCGCATCCCCGTGCCCTGCGCAAAATGCCCGAACTCGTGCGCCAGCACCCCGGTCAGCTCCCGCACCTTCAGCCCCGCCGCCAGGGGCAACCCGATCGTCAGCACCACGTCGCCGCGCAGCCACCCCAGCATCCCGTCCCGAAAACTCGCCGACGCATTCACCTGGCAGTCCACGTCGATCCGGCTGGGCTTCCGCGCTCCCACCACCGTGCACAAACGGTCGACAAACGTGTACAGCATCCGCTGCTCGGATCGCGACAGCGAATAGGGCGCACGCCGCTGCGCCCGCTTGGCAAACAGCGGCTTGACCATGAACGCCACCAGCAATCCCCCCGCGAGAATCGGCGCCAGGTACGCAAACAACGCCACGATCGCCCCGCGCCCGCTCGGCCCCGCCGTCACGATCGACGTGTCGTAAATCGCATGCAGATACACCCCGTACAGCACCAGGCAAATCACCGCCACATACACCAGCGGCAAGATCACCATCACCACCGCCGCCGCCAGGAGCCCCGCCTTGTACCGCTGCCGCACCCGCACGCGCGGAATCTCTCCCGAGAGTCCCGCCAGCAACGCCCGCTCCCGATCCAGATCCGCCGCCACCGTCATGCACCTCTCCCTTCGAACGCCCGTCCCCATTGTCCATCGTCCAGCAATGCCGCTATCCTAACCCCATGCGCCCGACCCTCCTCCGCCTTTTTCCGCTGCTCCTCCTCTCCGCCACCTCCGCGCCCACCACCGCCCCCGCTCCCCCCGGCTATCACCTCGTCTGGTCCGACGAATTCTCCGCCGATGGCCCGCTGAATCCCGCCGACTGGTCTTTCGAAAAAGGCTTCGTCCGCAACAACGAACTCCAGTTCTATCAGCCCGCCAACGCCTCCTGCAAAGCGGGCATTCTCACCATCCAAGCCCGCCGCGAAAAAGTCCCCAATCCCGGATATGACCCCGCCTCCAAAGACTGGCGCCGCTCGCGTCAGTTCGCCGACTACTCCTCCGCCTCCGCCACCACCCGGAACCATCACGCCTTTCTCTACGGCCGTTTTGAAATCCGCGCCCGCATCGACACCCGCCAAGGTTCCTGGCCCGCTTTCTGGACCCTCGGCGCCGCCCAACCCTGGCCCGCCTGCGGCGAAGTCGACATCATGGAATTCTACAAATCGACGCTGCTCGCCAACGTCGCCTGGCAAGGCAAAAACAACCAGCCCGCTTGGCACACCGTCAAAACCCCGCTCAAACAATTCACCGACGCCGATCCTGACTGGTCCACCAGGTTTCACACCTGGCGCATGGACTGGGACGAAAAGCACATCGCCCTCTCCGTCGACGACCAGCTCCTCAACACCACCGACCTCACCACGACGCTCAACACCCCCACCACTCGCCCCGGCACCCCCGCCGCCGAACCCTACAACCCCTTCCACCACCCCATGTACCTCCTCCTCAACCTCGCCATCGGCTCCAACGGCGGCGACCCCGCCCCCACCCCCTTCCCGCTGAAATACGAAATCGACTACCTCCGCATCTACCAGAAAAACACCCCGTAACGCGCTTCACTTCCCCACCCGCCGATACACCTCCGCTTTCCCGCCCTCCCCCGACAGCCGCAACTCCTGCTCCCCGACGCTCTCCACCGGCCAGCGTACCCCCTGCATCGTGTCCGACCCCAGCACGTTTGCCTGCCCGGCATCCCACTTCACCGCCAGCACCCGCTTGCCCGTCCCCGCATCCTTCAGCACCGCCCACACCCCCGTCAAAGTCGCCGCCTTTCCCCCTCCTTCGATCCGCACCGCCGCGGTTCCTTCCTGGCGCAGCGTCACATCGATCTTCGCCGGCGCCCGCCCCGCCACGGTCGTCTCCATCTCCCACTCCCCCACAAGCGCCCATCGCAGTTGCAGGTCCGACGTCACCCGCCGGGCGATCGACCCCAGCGACACCAGGATCAACAGCCCCATCACCACGCCGCCGCCCGCCCGCCACAGCAACCCCGTGCGTCCCAGCCGCCGCATCGCCACCAGCGCCACCACCCCCAGCACCACCGCCGCCAGGTTCAATGCCACCACGGTCACCAGCACCAGCGTCGCCGATGCCTGCATGCCTCCGGGCGCGGTCGCCGCATCGCGCAACATCGCCGACACCAGCCATCCCAGCACCAGCGCCGCGATCGGCGCCCAGAACGAAAACCGCGCCGCCTGGTAGGCAAAAGGCTTCTTGCCCCCGCCCGCCTTGCCAGCCGTTTCCCCGGCCGCCTCCGTCGTCTTGCGATAATCCACGTTCACCTCATCCGCGATTGTCCTCCATTTTCCCCGCGTCCGACAAGCCCGCCTTCTTTTTGCGCCTCCCGCCTTCCCTCGCACGCCTCCGCCCGCCTATTATCGTTTCAGCAGTTGCCCTGCCGCCGTACCCCAACTCCAGGCTCACCATGTCCATCACGCCGCTGCCGCCGCCCTCCCCCGCCACCACCCACGACGTCGGTCTCTTTGCGCTCTCCGCGCCCCCCGGCTGGACCCTGCAGCGCCTCACCGACGACACCTACGTCCTCACCGATCCGCGCCACGAAGTCGCCCTCACCCTGCTGGTCGCCCCCTACGAGCTGCCCCCCAAGGCCGGCGCCCCTCCCCTGCAGCCCCACGACGTCCACACCGAACTCGCCCGCTGGCTCGGCCGCCATCCCCACGTCAAAATCAAACGCGCCCCGCGCTCCATCGCCGGGCAGATTCACCCCACCCTCGCCAACGACGGCCTCCAGCGCCTCCGCACCCCGCTCTCCTCGCTGCTCCCGCCCTTCCTGCAATGGATGCTCCGTCCCTTCCGCGCCCCGCAAACCCTCCTCTGGCGTTTCTGGGCCGTCCTCGGCCCGCGCGCCGCCATCCTCGCCCGCGCCGCCGGACGCCCCGACACCCTCGAACAATTCGCTCCGCTCCTCGACCGCATCGTCGGCTCCCTCCGCCTGCCCGCCTCCGACCTCCTCACCGGCCCGCGCTTCGCCAGCGCCGTGCTCGCCCTCGCCAAAAACCGCTTCCCCGACGCCCTCCTCGCCATCGATGACGAAGACACGCTCAAGATCGGCTCCTCCCCCATCTCCCTCCGCGCCCTCCGCCTGCGCTACCTCGAAGCCCCCAGCCAGCTTCCCGCCCACGCCCGCCATTTCTTCGCCGCCCTCTCCACCGAACTGCCCGCCGCCGACCTCGCCGACGCCTGGTCCGCCGCCCGCGACGCCATCATGCCCGTCCTCCTCACCCCCGCCGCTCTCAACAACGCCCCCGAACGCCTCATCTCCGAACAGTGGATCAACAACCTCTCCGTCGGCTACGTCCTTGAACGCGCCGGCGACCCCGAACGCCCCATCACCGCCGCCGACTCGCA
>JBEHXY010000128.1:0-9198 GCA_048498455.1 Planctomycetota bacterium
AAAACGGGCCGGTGAGCATTTGCTGACCGGCCCGTTGGCTTGAGGGGTGGGGGGGATCAGAAGGGGGGGAGTGGAAGGAGGATATCAGCGTCCGCCGGCGGTGCCGCCGAAGCCGCCGCTGCCGCCCATGGAGCCGCCGCCGGAGGTGCCGCCCGAAGTTCCGCCGGAAGTGCCGGTGCCCGAGCCGGTGCCGGCGGAGCCCGAAGCGCCGTTGCCGAAGCCGCCCGAGACGCCGCCGGAGCCGATGCCGCCCGAGCCCAGGCCGCTGGAGCCGGAGGTGCCGGTGCCGCCCGCGCCGATGCCCGACGTCCCGCCGGTGCCGGAAGTGCCGTTGTTCCCGGAGAAGCTGCCGGAGGTGCCGCCGCTGCCCGCGGTGCCGTTGTAGCCGCCGCCGCCGGCCTGGCCCTGCTGCCCGCCGAGGTTGCCGGTGGTGGTGCCGCCGCGACCGCTGTTCTGATCGCCGTAGGCGCCCGAGCTGTAGCTGGGGGAATTCTGATCGACGCCGGCGTTGCTGTCGGTGGACTGACAGGCTGCCGCGCCCATGGCGATGGTGACCATGGAGGCGAGGGTGAGAAGACGATTGTTCATGGCATTCTCCTGAAAAAGGGTGAACACCCTGCTTATGCAATCAGCATTCCCCGCCTCATCTTTACAACGCATCAGGGAGAAGTGGCCGTCGGGCTGGCTCTGCTGGTGGCCGCCGGCGGGCGGCGCTCGTACAAACGCCACTTCCCGGAGCCTTCCAGGAAATTCGCCCCGCGCTCCAGGTAGTTGAAGATACGTTCCGTCCCGCCGCGGATCAGCACGTAGCGATAGGCGCTGCCATGGATCTCCCAGAGAAAGCGCGGGTTGTCCTGCGGCGGCGCCGGCAGGTGGACGCCCGGGGCGTAGGCGACCGGCGTGCCGCTCGCGGAGCGCGTGGGAAACAGATAGGGACTCAGCCCCCCCTTGTTGAGGTGGTAGTAGTAAATGTCGTGGAGGTGGATCTGAAAGGTGTAAGCGTCGAGCTGGGGCGTGAAGGGGTCGATCGGCTGCGGATACACGGTGCTGCCGGGCGCCATGCGGGCGATCAGCGGCTCGATGTCCCGGGTCTCGGCGCTGATCGCCGCCTGCTGGAACGTGTTGATCGTGACCAGTCCGGCGGCAAGGAGCGCGACGATGCCCCCGCCAAGGAGCGGCAACTCGCCCAATGCCGCCAGCAACAGCAGCAGCAGGTACGCCCCCTCCGCCATCCGCAGGGTGACATACCCGACGCCGCCGCTGGAGAAGGGACCCAGCAGCGTGGCCAGCGTGAGCAGCCCGGCGCCGGCGCCCGCCAGCAGCAGCGGCAACCGCCGGCGCGGTTTCCAGCCGGTGAATAGCAGCGCCAACGGAACCGCCAGCCACAGCAGCAGGGTGATCCAGTGGGGACCCGCGCGCAGGCGATAGCCGGTGAAGCCCATCGCCCAGAATTCGAGGTTCCGCAGCAGGCTGCCCCAGGCCGGCGCAAAGCCCTGTCCCTGCCCGCCGCGGATCATCAGCGTCCACAACCCGACGCAGCCGACGGCACACGTGAGGGAGTACCCGACCCGGCGGCGATCGACGGCCCGGACGATCACCAGCAGCAGCCACAAAAGATCGACCGCCAGGAACATCGCCAGCGCAATGGCGTTGCTGATCATGATGGCCACCAGCAGCAGCGCGTGGGCGATCGCCCGCGGGCGCGTCCAGCCGCTTCGCAGCGCGAACAGGACATCCATCCACGCCAGGAGCACCAGCGGCAGGGCATAAAGGTAGTTCAGGAATCCCAGGTAATAGGCGTGGTTGATCGCCAGGGGCGCCAGCAGAAACGCGGCGTACGCGGGTGGAGCCTCGCGCCCGTTGATCCACAGCACACGCCGGGCCGCCAGGTACATCAGGAGAAAATAGAGCGTGACCGCCGCCCGCCCCGCGACGGCGAGCGGGACGATCTTCGCGAACAGCCACACCAGCAGATAGAAAATGCTGTACGTTGGATGGAGCTCGACGGTGTACGCCGGATCCACCGGCAGGCCATCAAGATGCTGGATCACCAGCTTCGCCTGGAATAGATGCTGCGGGTAATCCTGCATCGGCAGATAGCGGAGCACCCAGACCGGCGCCGCGGCGGCGATCATCAGCAGCAGCAGGGCGAGCTCCGACCAGTGCAGCCGCAGATAGCCGGTGGGAGCGGGGGGGTGCGAAAGGGCCGGAGGGCTGGATGCATCGGGCGGGGTGGACATGGCGGGGCGCGTCCTTATTGGATCGGGGAGAACAGGCGGGCGAGTTGGACCGCGGCGCGAAAGACCACGTTGCGCCGGCCGCGGGCGCCCAGTTCCGCCGCCCCGGCGCTGCGGCACTTGGCGAAATCCTCTTCCAGCATGCGGGCCACATCCGCCGCAAAGGCTTTCTCGGCCACGAGAATGGTGATTTCGAAATTCAGCCGCATCGAGCGGTTGTCGAGGTTGGCGGTGCCCACCGCCCCCAGGTCGTCGTCGACCAGGAAGACCTTCTGGTGCAGGAAGCCGGCGCGGTAGCGGTAGAACTTCACGCCCACCGCTTCGCCGCTGGCAAGATACGAAAAGCTTGAGAGGTAGACCAGCAGGTGGTCCGGGCGCGCCGGGAGCATGACGCGGACGTCGACCCCGCGCAGGGCCGCCAGCTGCAGGGCGTCGTAGACGGTTTCGTCCGGGACGAAATAGGGGCTGGTGATCCAGATGCGCTGTTTGGCCGCGGAGATCGCCGCCAGCAGCATCAGGCTGCAGGTGGAGACGTCGACCGCCGGGCCGGTGGGAATGACGATGACGCGGCCTTCCTCGGGGGTGACCGGATCGGGCGGGCAGGCGATCGGACAGGGCAGGATTTCCCCGGTGGCCCAGTGCCAGTCCTGCACGAACGACCAGTGAACGGCCGCGACCGCCGGGCCGGAGAGCTGCATGTGGGTGTCGCGCCAGTGGCCGAAGCGCTTGGACTCGCCGAGATACTCGATGCCCACGTTGTGACCGCCGACAAAGGCGGTGCAGCCGTCGGCGATCACGATCTTGCGGTGGTTGCGGAAGTTGATCTGGAAGGGGTTGAGCCAGCCGCGGCGCGTGTTGAAGGCCTTGGCGAGCACCCCGGCGTTGCGCAAGGCCGCGAGGTAGCGGTTGGGCAGGAGAAAGCAGCCGATTTCATCATAGAGGAAGTACACCTTGACGCCCTGGCTCGCCTTTTCGATCAGCAGCCGCTGGAGCTTCTGGCCCAAAGCATCGTTGCGGATGATGAAAAACTGGATCAGGACGTAGTCTTTGGCGGCCTCAATGGCGGCGAAGATAGCGTCGAAGGTGGCCGTCCCGTCGATCAGCAGGCGGGCGCTGTTGCCCTGGGTGAAAGGGAACAAGGCGAGGCTTTCGAAGACCCCGAAGCGCTCATAAGGAGGAGGGAGCTGGGCCCGGGAGGCGGTGAGTGCGTGGCGAAGCTGCCCCGCGAGGTGGTCGAGGATCCCCCCCCCGCGGCGTTTGGCCTCGATGTAGCCGTGGAACTTCTGGCGGCCGAAGACAAGGTAGAGCAGCACGGAGACATAGGGAAAGAATATCAGAGACAGCGCCCAGGCTATGGCACCCTGGGAAGTGCGGGTACGGAGGATGGCGTGGATGGCGAAGATACCGCCGAGGAGGTGGAGGAGGGGCACGACGGTGCCGAGGATCCAGAGCAGGGCGGTGAGCGACATGGCATGCATGATAACCGGGAGCGAGGGGGGTGGGGGGAGGGGAATTTGGGCGTTTGGCGGGTTTGCTCTTTACCCAATGTGACAAGAGAGGACGCCGCGCGAGTCTGTCACTTATACCCATACAAGAAACGTATAAATATTGACTACTTTGTTTGCGTGTGGCTATTGCTGTGATAATCTCTAATGTCTCAATTCACGTCGTAACTGTGCGGAGCATCTCAATGACGGTCATCCTTAAAGACGGCGTACGCCGCCTCGCCCCTCGTCTCGCCACTCTGGCTTTGGTCGCTTGTGTGGTCAGTTCGGCGCACGCCGCCGCCCAGACGTGGGACAACGGCGGGGGGGACCAGCTTTGGTCCAATGGCGTGAATTGGAATCCCGATGGTTCCCCGGTGGGCAACGACCTGACTTTCGACAACACCAGCACCACAGCGGCGGCGGGGACCGTTACCAATATCGTTGACGCCAATATCGCCGCCAACAGCCTGACGTATGCCCAGACGGGCGGCTCCGCGACGGCTCATACCACCCAGATCAACAACGGCGTGACGCTGACGATCAACGGCAGCAACACGACGACTCCCATCGCGGCTGTGCAGGTCGGCAACAGCACGACGAACGGCGTGACCAATACCGTGATCACCGGCCCTGGCACGTTCTCGGTCACGGGTGCGTTGGGTGCCAACTTCAACGTCGGCAACACCACGCTCACGGGCTCGGCCCTGCAGACCTTGGATATGTCCGGGCTCGCGAACCTGAGCGTGAACGTGCTGAACTTCAATGTCGGCACGGGTGTACGCGACGGGGGAGCGGTCATCCTCGGGAACAGCAGTTCCATTACGGCCACCACATTGGCGATCGGCGGCAACGTAACGACGGGCGGCCCGCTGTCCTCGGTGAGCGTCGGTCAGACCACCACGATTGACGCCGACACCATCAACGTCGGCAATGGCCGCACCAGCAGCAATCTGGCGTTCCGGTCCGGGCTCTCGGGCGCTACTCTGACCATCGCCAACCGGGCCGGCACGGGTGGAGCAAACCTGTTTGTTGGCTTGACCAACACGAACGCCAGCGGCGGCCCGATCAGCACGGTGGATTTCACCGGCGGCACGGTCAACGCGACGTTTGGGACGGTTCAGCTCGGCCGCAGTGCGAACAGTACTGCGGGCGGAAATGGAACTGGCAGTTTGAATTTCGGCGCTGGTTCGCTGAACGCAACGACCATCACGGCCGGCCTGGGTGACACCGGTTCGAGCACCACCGCGACGGGCATCGGCAACGTGACGATGGCTGCCAATGCCGGCACGCTCACGGCGACCTCGGTGGTCCTGGGCAGCCAGACGAACAACAACAACGTGGCCCGCACGAACAACGGAACCGGGACATTCAACCAGAACGGCGGTCTGGCCGTTCTCACGACCCTGACCCTTGGCGACCGGCAGAACACCTCTCCGGCGGGCAACGTGAGCGGCACCTACAATCTGGCGGCCGGCACGTTGAAGGCCACCACGATCACGGCTGGAGCGAGCGGTTCTGGCGGTGGTACAGCCACTCGCAACTTCAATTTCACCGGTGGTGTTCTTCAAGTCGGCACCTTTAACGCCGCCACCATTGGGGCCACCACGCACGCAGCCATCACCGGGACCCTGTTCAACGACGGCGGCACTCTTGCTGCTGGCGGGCTTGGGGCGACGGGTCTGTCGACGATCACCGGCAACTATGTTGGCAGCAGCGCCGGCACGTTCGCGGTCGATCTGGGCGGCACGACCGCTTCGACCAGCTTCCAGGATGCCAGCACCGGCTTCTACGACAACGTCCAGGTCTCAGGCACGTCGGCGATTGCGGCCAACCTGAGTGTTTCGGATATCGGGACCTTCGATCCGACCACCGGCAGCAGCTACACCATCCTGAACTCCACGGGCGGCCTCACTGGCACGTTTGCCAACGCCCCGACCAGCGGCAGCACGCTGACGACCACGGATGGCAAGTGGACGTACCAGGTCAATTACACGCCCAACACGGTGACGCTGACCAACTTTGCCGCGGCGGCCGCTCCGGTGCCGGAACCGGCATCGCTGGGGATTCTGAGCCTGGGCGCGGTGGCGCTGCTCAAGCGTCGTCGCAAATAAGAGCTTTTGTTCACACTTGAAGCCCGGGGATTGCATCCCCGGGCTTTTTTTATGCGCGGGGGCCGGGTTGCTTGCTTTACCGACGCACGTTACCAACGGTGGCGGAAGGGTTTGGGGGGAGCGGCGGGGGCGGGCACCAGAGCTCTGCAGACGCAGGACGCCGCTGGATGGGGACGCCTGGGGGGTGGCACGCTGCGGCGGAGTCGGCGTCCCGCCAAGCCTCGAGCTTGGATCGCAACGAGTTACGGCTTCTTCCAGATTCGCCATTGAGTCTTGTGAATCTGGCAACATTTTCGGACCTACCCCTTGTAGGGCAAAAATTGCTTGTGTAATCTGGCTGGTCTGGGCATTTTCCAAAAGTTCCAACCGGAGTTATACACATGGTTTGCACCCCCCGCCTTGGACGCAAGGCCACCCTCCTCGTCGCTTTGGCTACCGCCGCGGCCGGCGGCTTGTTGGCCTCCGTCGCCCAGGCTGCCACCTCCCTGACGTGGAGCGGCACCACCAGCGGCAACTGGTCTGACGCGTCGAACTGGGGCGGCGTGGGCGTGCCCGACGGCACCGGCGACACCCTCGTTTTCCCCTCCATCTCCGGCACCCGCACCATGAACAATGATGTGAGCGGCGTCGTCATCAATTCCATGACCGTCAACTCCGGCCTCTACTCGCTGGCGGGCAGCACCATCACCTTCGGCGGCACCAACCCGATTTACACCAACAACGCCGGCGGCAGCGGTGACGCCATCGTCAACAACCAAATCACCACCCTCAACACCACGACCACCTTTCAGAGCACCGGCGGCACGCGCCTGACCTTCTCCGGCGATATCACCGGCACCGGCGGCGTCACCATCGGCACCTCCACCGGCACCGGCACCGTCCGGTTCCAAGGCACGGCCAAGACCTATTCCGGCGACACCACCGTCAACTTCGGCACCCTGGACCTGGTCACCACCGCCAGCCTGATCCCCTCGGGCGCCGGCAAGGGCAACGTGACGGTCGCCGCGGGCGCCACGATCCTCGATGAAAACGTCAACCTCGACATCAATGGCCTCAACGGCGCGGGCACCATCAACCGCAACACGGGCAGCAACACCCGCGGCCTCACGGTCGGCAACAACAACGCCAACGGCACCTTCACCGGCACGATCGTCAACAACGGCACGGGCGCCTACAGCGTCACCAAGAACGGCACCGGCACCCAGACCCTCGGGGCCATCACCACCAACGCCGGCGTCAATGCCAACAACGGTACCCTGGTGCTCAATGGACCCGTGACGGCTTCCGCGATCACGGTTGCGACCGCCGGCACGCTCGCCGGCACCGGGACCTTCACGACCTCCGGCGCGTTCACCGCCAATGGCGTCGTCGCTCCGGGCAACCTGGGCGTGGGTTCGATGAATGACTCTTCCGCGACGGCCGCCTTCTCCGCGACCTCCTCGCTGGCCGCAGAGATCGGTGGTAACACCGCCGGCACGGGCTATGACCAGCTCAATTTCACGAACGCTGCGGGCACGGTGACCATCGATCCGGCCGCCGCGCTGTCGCTTTCGCTGGTCAACGGCTACACGCCGACGGCCTCGGATGTCGACTACATCCTCACCCGGGCCGATGCGGGGAACTTTGCCACGACCTTCGCCGGCACGACCGAAGGCGGCACCGTGAACCTCGGCGCCTACACCGCGCAGATCACCTACCTGGCGAACTGGACCGGCAGCGATGCCGGCAGCAGCCTGACGGGCGGCAACGACGTGGCCCTGTACAACTTCCAGCCGGCGACCGCTCCGATTCCGGAACCGGCCTCGCTGGGTGTGTTGGCGCTGGGCGCCGTGGCGATGTTGAAGCGCCGCCGCAAGTAAGCGATTTGGTTTTTTCAAAAGAGTGATGGGCCCAGGGATTGCGATCCCTGGGCTCTTTCTTTTTTTGCGGGGCGAGTCAGGGGGTGGTGGTCGGAGCGCTGGCGGGCGTGGTCGCGCGTGGGAGGGGCGGGACGGTGATTGTCGCGCTGCGGGTGAAGAGGACGGCTTGGGCGTTGCTCGTGGAGAAGCGCCAGACATCGCTGATCACAAAGCCGCTGGCGGGCTCTTTGAGCGCGGCTTCCGCGGCGGTGGTGACGGTGGGGTCCTGATAACCTTCCTCGTTCCACAAGGTGCCGGGCGGGGCGGTGATGACGACGACTGCGTCGCAGCGCCGGCCGGGGCCGCGGGTCCAGTCGCGGGTGAAGTCGGCGGCCTGTGCGGCGGTGATGCCGGAGGGCCAGCGCACCAGATCGAGGCGGCGGACGTCGCCCATCTTTTCAAGGAAAGTCCATTCGACGACCGGCCAGCCGGAGGGGGCGATGATGGCGACCCGGCGGAAGCGCTCCACGGCCGGCAGGTAGACGTCGGTGACATCCAGCAGGCTGCCCTTGCGCGGGTACTGGGCGAGTTCGTCGGCGCCGACGGGGTGGCGGAGGATGTCGCGGCCGGTGGGGAAGGCGAGCAAGCCGCCCAGCAGGACGCCGGCGGCGATGCCGGTCCAGCGGGCGCGGCGGTCCAGGGCGCCGATGAGGGCAGCGGCGCCCAGGCCGGAGAGAATCCAGAGGGCGGGGATCCAGGAGTGCAGGTAGCGGCCCTGCTTGTTGGGGTGGGCGGTGGCGAGGGCGGCGCCCACGAGGAGGACCATCAGCACGCCGCGGCCGCCCTTGCCGGTGCGGATTGCGGTGACAGCGCCCAGCGCGGCGAGGGCGACGGCGAGCAGGAGCGTCCAGGCGTTGGCGGAATATTGCGTGGCGAGGCACTGGGCGTAGTAGCGGATGCCGGAGAGGCCGGGGTAGCGGGCATCGCCGGCGTTGCCGGTTCCCACGAAGGAGATGATGGTGCCGAGGCGGCCGGGGAGCATCAGCCAGAGCAGGAGCGGCAGCAGGTGCCATCCCCAGAGGATACGGAGCCAGGCGGGGAGGGCGTGCCAGCGGGGGCGCCCGAGGCGGGCGAGTTCGAGGGCGGCCTGGGCGGCGAGGGTCCACATCATCACCATGAGGATGCCGCGCGGGGGGTAAAGTGAGACGCCCCAGAGGGAGGTTTCACCGCGTTTGCCGATGAGGAAGGCGGTGAGCAGGAGCGCGGCGGCAATCCAGAGCAGGGGCTGCGTGAGCAGGTGGAAAGTGAGCGTGCGGCCGTGGTTGCGGAGCCAGGCGATGACGGTGCGGCGAATGGCGGTGTCGAGGGCGAGGTCGGCGGACAGGGCGATCACGACCAGCAGCCAGTAGTTGTACTTTTCAAAAAAGAGGGCGGTGAGGGCGAGGGCGAGCCAGCGGAGGGCGGGAGGATCGGGCTGCCGGCGGACGCGCGCGTAGGCATACAGGACGGCGACGGTGAGGCCGGC
>JBEHXY010000129.1:0-9181 GCA_048498455.1 Planctomycetota bacterium
GTTCTGCCACCCGACGGACGGCTCTCGCGGCTCTATTCCCCGCGCACCGATCTCTGGCATCACCATTTCCGCATCGTCGACGACCGAATCGAACCGCTGACCGACGTGGGGCTGGCGACGGTCTCCCTCCTCAACCTGAACCACCCCGATCGGCTGCTCGAACGCCGCGTTCTCATCGACGCCGGACGTTACCCCTCTGCTCCCGCCCAGGGATTGATTGAGGCGCTCTAAACGCTTTCCCACAGCCATTACTGGCCGTTCAGCCTGCAGAACCAACCCGTCTGGCTCCGAAACCTGCTACAATCCCTCCTCCCCGAAGCCGCGTCCGCACGTGGTTTTGCGTTTTGCGTTTCCAGTTTTGAGTTTCACAATGCTGCCCATCGTCGCCATCGTCGGCCGTCCCAACGTCGGAAAGTCGTCGCTCCTGAACTTCCTCTCCGGCCGCCGCATCTCCATCGTCGATCCCACCGCGGGCGTCACGCGCGACCGCGTCTCGACGCCGATTTTTGTCGATGACCAGGCCTTTGAGCTCACCGACACCGGCGGCTATGGCATCCTCGACAAGGACAACCTCACCGCCGACATCGAACGCCAGATCTCCCTCGCCGTCCAGGAAGCCCAGCTCATTCTCTTTGTCGTCGACACCAAGACCGGCAAGGTGCCGCTCGACCAGGTCGTGGCCGATTATCTCCGCGGCAAGAACAAGCCGGTGCTGCTGGTCGCCAACAAGGCCGACGGCGAAAAGCTGGCGCTGCAGACGGCGGACTTTTATTCCCTGGGCTTCGGCGATCCGCTGCCGATCTCCTGCACCACGCGCCAGGGCAAGGACAAGCTGCTCAACGCCATCATCGAGCGCCTCGATTTTGAAGACGCCGGGGCCGCCCCGGAAGATCCCGAAATGAAAATCGCCGTCGTCGGCAAGCGCAACGCCGGCAAGTCCACGCTGATCAACACCCTCGCCGGACAACCGCGCGTGATCGTTTCCGAAGTTCCCGGCACCACCCGCGATTCCGTCGACGTCCGTTTCGAGCGCGAGGGCCACTCCTTCCTCGTCATCGACACCGCGGGCATCCGCAAAAAGGCCAAGCTCACCCGCGATGATCTCGAGTTCTACGCCTTCCACCGGGCCCAGCGTTCCGTGCGCCGCGCGGATGTCGTCTTCCTGCTGATCGACGCCACCGTCGAAATGGGCGATGTCGATCAGAAAATCGCGTCCTATGTCGCCGAGGAATTCAAGCCCTGCGTGCTGGTGATCAACAAGTGGGACCTGGTCGAGGACAAGACCTCGGCCGACAAATTCGAGGAATACATCGGCACCATCCTGCCGCAGCTGGATTACGCCCCGATCGCGTTCATCAGCGCGAAGCACAAGCAGAACATCTCGGAGCTGATCCAACTCGCGCAGGTGATGCACACGCAGGCCGCGACGCGCCTGCCCACCAGCCAACTCAATGAAGCGGTGCAGGAAATCCTCAGCCTGCGCGGCCCCTCCTCGCCCACCGTCCAGAAGGTGAAGGTCTATTACTCCACGCAGATCGACACCAAGCCGCCCACGATTGTCCTGTTCGTGAACAACCCGGAGCTGATCACCCAGGAATACCGGCGCTTTTTCGTCCGCCAGTTGCGCGAACGGCTGCCCTTCTCAGAGGTTCCGATCAAGCTGCACGTCCGCAGTCACCATCGCAGCTTCGAAAAAGCGGATGCCGGCGGCGGTTCACGCGGCCGCAAGTCCAAGGCCAAGGCCGCTCCCCGGGCGGAAGCGACCGGCCGCGGCGCCGCCAAAAAGCGCGCTCCCGCCGCCAAAAAGTCCCGCCGCCGGGAATGAACCCTGGCCCGGCGGCGACGTATGGAGGAGGCGAAAATCGTTGCGCGGGCTCTTCCCCCAAACGGCCGGAAGGCCGGCCGGCGAGCCCGCATCCGCTTCTAAACCCCAGCAGGACCGTCGCCTGCCCGCTGTCCGATAATTGCGAATCTTGACCCCGCATGTACCCGCTTCATAAGATAGTCGATTCCTGGTCGAACCCTCCCGGGCCCGCAGGGGAACCTCTGCACGCCCGGCCACCCGTCCGCCCGCCAAGTGCGGACCCGGCCTCGTTTCCCCCGATCGGCTCCTGCCGATTGGTTCCCACGCGTCTGCTCCGTCCCCTCTGTTTAGGTGTGGTGACTCAATGAAGAACTCCTGGCGACCCCTGGCACGTCTCTCCGGCCGCCTCTCCGCTGTGCTCATTCCCCTGGCGATCGCGGGCGCCGTGGCGCTCCATCACGCCTCCGCCCAGGGCCCTGCTCCGGCCGTCGCGCCGAATCCGGCGCCCGACGCCACGGTCTACGATTACGCCGACCAGATCGCCCGCCTGGTGCAAACCCAGAAGATCGACCAGCTCGCGCGGCTGAGCATCCCGCCGGTCGCCAACCAGACCGCCCACCTCGGCGACTGGACGAAGTCCTACGTCAACGCCATCCAGCAGCAGGAAGCGGAGCGCGACAAGCAGTACGCCGAGGCCGTCAACAAGGCCCAGGACTTCATGAAGCGCGACAAGTTCGATGAAGCGATGGACCGCGTGGTCGCCGCCTACATGATCACCCGCGACCAGCAGGCCTTCCTCAACCTCGACTGGGTGAAGGACCTCACCGCCAAGGTCGCCAAGCGGGCCTCCGATCTCGAAGCCTCCGGCGACTGGATCGAATCCCTCCAGCTCTTCACCGACCTCAACTCCCTCTACGAAATCGACACCCGCTATAAGTCGGACACCCAGCGCCTCGCCCGCCGCACCCGCCTGCTCGCCATGTACACCCCCAAGACCCTCTATGACATGCGCAAGGCCCTCATCGCCAAGCAGGAAAAAGCGGAACCCACCAATCCCGACGGCACCACCAAGCCGGCCACCCCTGAAGACGACATCTCCTCCTTCCCGAAGTGGCAGGACTACGTCGAAGGCATCACCTTTGACATGTGCCACGATTCCCTCACCCGCTCGCGCAACGACTGGGTGGAACTCACCAGCTACGAGACGCTGGTCAAAGGCGGCGTCGACGCCCTCCGCCTGTTCCTCACCACGCCGGAACTCGCCAAGGAATTCCCCGGCCTCGCCGATGCCCAGGCCAAGGACGCCTTCGCGAAGGTCCTGGACGGGGCGCTTGCCAAGACCAACCTCGATTCCGACGACGTCGACACCATCCTCAAAGGGCTCGTCGCGGAAGCCAACAACACCGTCAAGCTTCCCGCCAATGTCGTGCTGATGGAATTCACCGACGGGGCGATGGAAAAACTCGACCCCTTCACCGCGGTCATCTGGCCGCACGAAAAGCCTGAGTTCGACAAGTCCACCCGCGGCAACTTCGGCGGCGTGGGCATCCAGATCTCGCTGGAGAACAACCAGCTCAAGGTCATCTCCCCGCTGGAAGACACCCCTGCCTTCAAGGCCGGCATCGAGGCGGGCGACGTCGTCACCGCCATTGACGGCAAGCCGACCCTCAACATCACGATCGACCAGGCCGTCCACGCCATCATGGGCGAAAAGGGCACCAAGGTCGCCCTGCGGATCAAGCGCGACGGCCAGGCCGAGAAGGAATATGCCCTCACCCGCGACACCATCCACGTCTCCTCGGTCAAGGGCTATCGCCGCGATCCCGCCGATGAATCCCACTGGGATTTCATGCTCGATAACGACACCAAGATCGGCTACATCCGCGTCACCGGTTTCCAGGACGACACCGCCGACGAACTCCGTGCCGCCCTCGCCAACCTGCAGGCCCAAGGCATGCGCGGTGTCATCCTCGACCTCCGCTTCAACCCCGGTGGCCTGCTCACCGCCGCCATCGAAATCTCCGACATGTTCCTGCAGGACGGCGTCATCGTCTCCACCCGCGGCCGTTCCGAAAACGTCCGCCCCTCCGTCGCCCGGGCCCGCCACGACACCGTCATTCCCCCCAACATGCCCATGATGGTCCTGGTGAATCAGTACTCCGCGTCGGCCTCGGAGATCTTCTCCGGCGCCATGAAGGACCTCCACCGCGCCCTGATCATCGGCCACCGCTCCTTCGGCAAAGGCTCCGTCCAGAACCTCATCCCGATCGGCGGCGATGTCCTCAATCCCAAGGCCTTCATCAAGCTGACCACCTCCTACTACTACCTTCCCCGTGGTGAATCGCTGCACCGCCGCGACGGCCAGAAGGAATGGGGCGTCGATCCCGATGTCAACATCGATCTGACCCCCAAGCAGTTGCAGGACCTCATCAAGACGCGCCGCGACAGCGACATCATCCACCATGGCGGCGCCCCGGCGACCGCCCCCGCCAGCGCCCCGGCCACCAACGCCTCCGCGCTGGAGGACACGCAGCTCGACACCGCCCTCCTGATGATGCGCCTGCAGCTCGTTCAGTCGCACGTCTGATCGGCCGATAACGACCTTGTCCGCTGAGCGCCGCGCTTCCGCGCGGCGCTCAGCGCCTTTTTTCCTGGAGTTCCCTGTGAGCCGCCGCCTCATCGCCAACACCGTCGCCACGACCTTCGCGGTCGCGGTCGGCCTCTTTGCGATCTGGGCCTCCAAAACCTACCTCCGCAGCCCCAGCAACCTCCTCGATTGGACCGTCCTGCTCTTCTCCGGCTTCATGACCGGCACCTTCGTGTTCTTCCTCACCTGGGGCCACTTCCAGAAAGATCCCCTCCCTGACGGCCAGCGCTGACGACCCTATGCCCGACGACCACATCATCGTCCACGGCACGTTCCTCGACCGCGTTTCGGATCATCCGGGCATGACCGCGCTCGCCTGCTTGGCGGTCGTTGCCGTCCTGTTGTTCCTGATGCTCCGGGCCCAGTTCACCCGCCCCAAGGATCCCCCCCGCCCGCCCTCCGACCGCCCCTGACCCCCCCTCACCCCGCGCTCATCCAGTGCCACACCATCATGCCCTCAACCGCCACCACCGCGCCCGCCACCAGCGCCCAGCGCATCCACGCCCTGCCCCACCATTGGTATTCGGCGCTCAACTGCGGCGCGTCGCGCGAGGGGCTTGGATCATACGAGCGGTCCAGCGCCCACTTCCGCACCGCACAGGCAATCAGCAGCTGCGCGTCGAACGGACGAATGCCCAGCCGCTCCGCCGCATGCGCCAGTCGACGCCGGTGTTCAAACCGGATCACCCCCGCCTCCACATGCTCATACGCCATCCGGCTGAACGCTTCCGCCACGCCGCTGTCATAGGTCCCCAGCGCCCGGGCCAGCGTCGGCCAGCGCTCCGCCACCACGCCGCCTGCAACCACCGCTGCCGCGCCCGGGGCGCCCGATTTTTCAAGCGGGCCGCTCCCTCCTGCCGATGATGCTGACGCAACTCTCGTCACGCGTTCCTCGTTCTTGCCGGTTTGCCTCCCCGTTTCCCCACAGCTATTCTAACATCCATTCCTCCGCACGCCGGAATCGCCCAGCGGCTCTCTTCCAGCGCAGCGGTCGCACCGGTTATGCCGGATGTTGATCCCCCGCAACATTGCCCGCTCGCGCGCCGCGTCCCATAAATGGCCCCCAGGAGCCCTGATGGCAGCCCCTCTCCCCGCAGCCTCCCCACACAAAGCGCCCTCGCGCCTCCGACTGCCCCGCACCCGCCGCGCCTGGGCCCTGCTTATCGGCGGGGCCTTGCTCGGGCTCCTGCTCTTCACCTGGCTCCTCTCCCGCGCCACCCCCTCCTGGTACCGCCCCCTCAACCCCACCGACACCGCCGTCATCGACAAGGCCGAACGCGCCCAGGACAAGTTCCTCGACCTCCACAACGCCCTCCAGCGAACGCCCCTGGGCGACCAGCGCTGGTCCGTCACCCAGGAGGAGCTCAACGCGTTTCTCTCCGTCCACTTCAACGCCGCCACGCCCGCCCCCGGCGATGCCGTCGCCCCCCCGCTCATCTCCGCCCCCTTCGTCCGCCTCTCCCCGGGTTTTGTGACCGTCGCCGCTCGCACCACCAAGGTTTCCGGCGGCAACGCCAACGGCGGCGTCGTCTCCGCTTCCTTCGTTGTCGAATCCTCCACCGCCGCCGACGGCTCGCCCGTCGGCCACATCCGGCTCGCCTCCACGCATGTCGGCAACCTCCCGATCCCCACCTCGGTCGTCCAGAACAAGATCCGCGCCCTGGCCCCCGCCATCATCACCGCCGCCAACCAGGCCATCACCTACCAGTTCGGCTCCAAGTCCGGCGCCAAGGTGCCCGAAATCGAAACCGCCATCCACGCCATCGTCGACGCCGAACCCTTCCCCCTGCTCTTCACCTACGACCGCCGCAAAATCCTGGTGAAGGAAATCCGCGTGGGCAACGGCTTCATCTCGATCACCTTTGCCCCCCCACCCCCGCCGCCGTGACCCCACGACCGCCAAGGTAACGCAAACATGTACTATTTCTAATAAAACCATCAGTCCTAAAAGGACCTCCCCCAAGCCCTCCCTCTTCGTGTCCCTTCGGGCCTTCGTGTCTTCGCGTTTAGTTCTCTCGAAAGCCATGCACAGATCTGAAATTGCTCAAATCCTCGCGTCCGCCGGCCTTCGCCCGCAGCACCAGTTCGGTCAGAACTTCATGATCGACCAGAACATCCTCGCCGCCATCGCCGACTCAGGCGACATCCAGCCCCACGACGTCATCCTCGAAATCGGCCCCGGTGTCGGCAACCTCACCCGCCAGCTCGCGCTGCGGGCCCGCGACGGCGCCGTCCTCGCCGTCGATATCGACAACAAGCTCCTCCCCGCCGCCATGCGTCACCACCAGCACCTCACCAACGTCACCTGGCTCAACACCGACGCCCTGGCCGGCAAGCACGAAATCGCCCCCGAAGTCATCGCTGCCCTCCGCGATCTCCGCACCAGGCACCCGCAGGGCTCTCTCAAACTCGTCTCGAACCTCCCCTACAACGCCGCCAGCCCCCTCATTGCCAACCTCCTCATGCTCATGTGGCACGAGCAACACAACCACTCCGCATCCGGCACACAGCACTCAGCACTCTTTTTCGATCGCCTCGCCTTCACCGTCCAGCACGAAGTCGCCCTCCGCATGTCCTCCCCTCCCGACACCCGCGACTACGGCCCGCTCGGCATCCTCATCCAATCCCTCGCCGCCGTCCAAATCCTCCGCAGAATCCCTCCCGGCGCCTTCTGGCCCCCCCCCAAGATTCACTCGGCGCTCGTCCTCATCACGCCCAGCCTCGAAAAAATCCGCGCCCTCCCCAACGCCCCCGCCCTCCAGAAACTCCTCCAGGGCCTCTTCTCCCATCGCCGCCAAACCCTCTCCAACGGCCTAAAACATTACCTCCAGGAAGCCTGGACCCCCGAACTCAAACAATCCCTCACGAACGCCGGCTTCACCCTCACCGCCCGCCCCGAAACCCTCCCCCTCGAAAAATTCCCCCACCTCGCCTCTCTCTTGCCTGCCGTCGCCTCCTCCTGACGTCCGCCATTACCGCTTTTCCGTCGATCCTATTACCATCACCACGCTCGTTTCGCGTTTCGCGTTTCATGTTTCGAGTTTCGTCATGTCCGACTTCGTCCACCTCAACGGCCAACTCCTCCCCTACGACGACGCCCGCATCGCCCCCGCCGACGCCGGCCTCCTCCACGGTGCAGGCCTCTTCGAAACTCTGCGCGCCAAAAATGGCAAAATCTTCCGCTTGCGCCAGCACCTCCAGCGCCTCGCCAACTCCGCCCACGCCCTCAACATCCCCTTCGCCCTCTCCGAAACCCAGCTCGCCGAAATCACCGCCGACCTCCTCGAAGCCAACGGCCTCGCCGACGCCCGCCTCCGCCTCACCATCACCCGCGGCGACCTCCACGAAGCCACCGCCGACAACCCCACCCCTCCCGTCACCCTCCTCCTCACCGCCGCCGAATTCCTCCCCTACCCCCCCGCCCTCTACGAAAAAGGCATGACCGTCATCATCTCCCGCTTCAAGCAAAACCCCGAGTCCCCCCTCACCGGCCACAAAACCACCAGCTACCTCGACCGCCTCCTCGCCCTCCGCGAAGCCCAGGAACTCAAAGCCGGCGAAGCCCTCTGGTTCACCCCCCACACCAATCTCCTCGCCGAAGGCTCCATCTCCAACATCTTCCTCGTCACGCAAGACGGCATCCTCGCCACCCCCCCACTCACCACCACCAGCGACCCCCTCAGCACTCAGCACTCAGCACTCAGCACTCGTCTCTGCCTGCCCGGCATCACTCGCCAACTCACCCTCGAACTCGCCACTGCCGCCGGCATCCTGCCCCACGAACGCCCCCTCACCATCCACGACCTCCTCGCCGCCAAGGAAGTCTTCCTCACCAACGCCATCATGGGCCTCATGCCCGTCACCGCCATCGAAAAACACATCATCGCCGCCGGCCAACCCGGCCCCCTCACCCAACAACTTCGCACCGCCTACAACCAGACGCTCGAAAGCGAAACGACGTAGATTCCCACAAATCTCACAAATGCGCACAAATGGGAGGCTGTATGAGCACGTCCCCTCCGCCGTTGACCGAACAAATCCTGGGCGCGGCCATGAAGGTGCACAACACCCTCGGCCACGGCTTTCTCGAAAAAGTCTACGAAAACGCCCTCGCCCACGCAAGCTCGGCTTCTCCGTCCTCCAGCAACACCCCATCCCCGTCCACTACGACAGCATCCTCGTCGGCGACTACATCGCCGACCTCATCGTCGAAGACACTGTCATCATCGAGCTGAAAACCGCCCGCGCCCTCTCCGACGAACACTCTTCCATTTGCATCAACTACCTCCACGCCTGCAAAATCCCCGTGTGCCTCCTCCTTAATTTCGGAACCAAACGCCTCCACATCAAACGCCTCCACATCAAACGCCTCGTCGGCGAAACCTACGCCAGCGCAGAAGACGTCATCTAAAAGCAATATTTGTGCGCATTTGTGCGATTTGTGGGAAACTCCCCGTCGTCCCGAATAAGGCAGAACCAGCATGGCAAAACAACCGCTCCCCTCCGCCCCCCGCCTCGCCCCGAAAAACCTCTGGATGTCCGGCAAAATCCCCAAAGACGCCCTCCCCCTCTCCACCTTCGCCGACGCCATGGACAAAATCGCCCCGCCCCACCTCGCCGAATCCTGGGACAACGTCGGCCTCCTCTCCGGCCACCGCACCTCCCTCGTCAAACGCGTCCTCCTCGCCATCGATCTCACCCCGCAAGTCCACGACGAGTGCCTCCGCAAA
>JBEHXY010000130.1:0-9165 GCA_048498455.1 Planctomycetota bacterium
AAAAAGGCCGGCATCGGGCTGATGGGGAAACGTTGGAAGGGACGTTTCCCGCCCGATGCCGGCTGGAAGGGACCTGTTTGGAAGGAACAGGCAGGAGAATAATTGGGGGGCGCGGGTTAGTGGTTGACGACGGTTTCGCTCTTCTTTTCGGTGACGGTGGCGCCGTTGTTGAGGTCGGTGGTCTGCTTCTTTTCGGTGACCTTGGTGCTGCCGTCGGGAGCGACGTCTTTGCTGACGCTGGTGGTTTCAGCGGTGCGGTCGCAGCCGGTGAAGGCGACGGGGGAAGCGAGCAGGATGGCGGCCGCGAGGGCCAGAGTGGTACGCATGGGGAGACTCCTTTTAAGAAGGCCGCCGGGCCCAAGAGGGGCGGGCCCGACGGCACGGGGATCAAAACAGGGGGTGAACGAACGCGGAGGTTGAACTCAGCGTGTGACCTCAGGGGTTGACCTTGGTGGTGGTCTGGTCGACGTGCATGGAGCCGTCGTTGTTGGTGCGGACGGTGGTGTCCTTGACCTTGGTTCCGCCGAAGAGGGTCTTTTCCTGGGTCTGGGTGTGGGTGACGTGGTCGGATTCGCAGGCGGCCAGGGTGGGAAGGAAGAGGCCGGCGGCAACGAGAAGGCAGATGGTTTTCATGGGAAGTTCCTCAAGCACATGCGCGCAGGGGATCGTTCTGCGCGAACGCCGCGCAGCACGCTTGCGCAAGATGTTGTCACAAAGTCAGCGATCCATTCCGTGGGTGGATCGGCAGGAAGTCGGGCGTGGCGGAGCGGGTCGCGGCGAGGGGAAGGGGGAGGATGCTGAGAGGGAGGGGCATGGGTGCTCCGCAGGGCGGCCCCCGATTGGGCCACGGGGGATACCATTACAAAGGTTGTGCCAGAGCTTCGGGGGGTGCGCCCGCTGAGCTTCGGGGGTCGATTCGGGGGGATTTCCGGACAGGCTGACACGGAAACCGGCCAAATCATTCGCATGATGCTGCCTTTGGGGGTTGTGCTGGGGTATGGTGTGGGGATGAATCGGCTGTGGCGGACGTTTCGGTTTTTCGTGCTGGGGGCGGCGTTTGTGCTGCTGGGGGTGTACCTGTTTGCGTTTACGCCGTGGCGGGAGAAGCTGGGGTGGATGCCGGGGTATGAGGAGACGCGGAAGTCGGGGGATGTGGTGGTGGAGGCGATTTACCGATTTCGGGCGGAGACGGGGTTGTGGCCGGAGTATCTCGAGGATCTGGCGCCGGGATACCTGGCGGAGCGGCCCTCGCCGGCGTGGAATTATGTGCTGACGGAGGCGGGGCCGGCGCTGGCGACGCCGACGGGGGCGACGCGGACGAGCGTGGGGTTTGATTTTGAGGCGGGGGTGTGGCGGGTGGCGGGGATTTCGGACAACCGGGTGCTGGGAGCGGGGCCGGGGACGCAGGGCGTGGCGGGGACGGGGACCGGGCGGTCAGGGGAGCGATTGGTGAAAGAGCTGAGGGAGCTGGATCGGCGGATTGCGCGGGAGCCAGAGGTGATGGAGCATCGGCGGGAGAAGGCGACGGTGCTGCGGGCGGCGGGTCGGCGGGGGGAGGCGGAGGCGGTGGTGCGGGAGGCGCTCCTGGTGCAGGGGGAGCATTTCTGGCCGCACCTTGCGCTAGCGGTGATGGATGTGGAGGGGGGCGGGGGGGCGGCGACGCGGGGGGCGGCGTCAGAGGGGGGGGCGACATGGGGGGAGGGGCCGGCGGGGATGGCGGCGTTGGAGGCGTGGACGCGGGGGCATCCGTCGTTCACCCATTTTTATTACCTGTCGCTGGCGTGGCGGATGGCTGGGGAGCGGGTGGCGGCGGCGGGGGCGTTGCGGGAGGCGCTGAAGCAGCCGGCGGTGCTGGGGGAGGATGATCCGAATGTGCTGGCGTTTTATTTTTTTGATGGGGCGCGGTTTGCGTTGCAGGCGGGGGAGGCGGAGCTGGCGCTGGCGCTGTGCGAGGCGTGGGAGAAGGCGATTGCGGGGACGGCGCGGGCGGATCGGAGCGACCTGGTGATGCGCGCGGGGGCGCACGTGGCGCTCAAGGATGTGGAGGGGGCGGCGCGGGATCTGGCGGCGTGGGAGGAGACGGGGCGGCCGGCGGCGTGGTGCGATCATGTGGAGAAGTTGCGGGCGGCGATCGCGGGGCGGGACACGGGGTATGTGTATGATCCGGGGGCGGCGCCACCCCCCTACCGGGTGTTTGCGTTGCCGCCGTGAGGGGGCAAAGGTGCGGGAGATTGTCGCGCTGGGGGGCGGCTCCTGCTAGAATCCAGCACCCGCATGAACTGAGGATTGCGAAATGTCCGAAGCCGCCGCCGCCCCGTCCCTGGCCACTGCCCCGCCGGATGCCGACATTTTTGATCTGACGATTATCGGGGGAGGGCCGGTGGGATTGTTCGCGGCGTTCTATGCGGGGCTGCGGCACATGAAGACGAAGATCATCGATTCGCTGGAGGAGCTGGGGGGACAGCTGACGACGCTGTATCCAGAGAAGTTCATTTTTGACGTGGCGGGGTTTCCGAAGATTCTGGCGCGGGACTTGGCGCATCAACTGATTCAGCAGGCGATGACGGCGACGCCGACGATCGCGCTGGGGGAGACGGTGCGGCAGCTGGAGCCGCTGGCGGCGGGGGGCGGGGAGCATCCGCATCCGCTGTACCGGATTGTGTCGGACAAGGGGGTGCATTACACGAAGACGCTGTTGATCGCGGCGGGCGCGGGGGCATTTTCGCCGAAGAAACTGCGCTTGCCGGAGGCGCCGAGGCTGGAGAACAAGGGGCTGTTTTATTCGTGCAAGGCGAAGAGCGTGTTTGCGGGGAAGAACGTGCTGATCGTCGGGGGCGGGGATTCGGCGATCGACTGGTCGCTGAACCTGCGGGACACGGCGAACTCGATCACGCTGATTCACCGGCGGAACCAGTTCCGGGCGCATGAGGATTCGGTGCGGCAGCTGCAGGCGTCGGGCATTCCGATCCTGACGTTCTTTGAAATTGCGGGGCTGCAGGCGACGGACGGGATGCTGACGGGGGTGACGATCGAGAACAGCCAGACGAAGGAGAAGCGGACGCTGCCGATGGATGCGGTGCTGATCCAGATCGGGTTCGACACGTCGCTGGGGCCGATTAAAGAGTGGCCGCTGAAGATTGAGCGGGGGGCGATCGCGGTGAACCCGCACATGGAGACGGCGTTGCCGGGGGTGTTTGCGGCAGGCGACGTGGCAGCGTATGACGGGAAATTGAAGCTGATCGCGACGGGGTTTGGGGAAGGGGCGACGGCGGTGAATTACGCCAAGACGCGGATCGATCCGAAGGCGAAGGCGTTCCCGGGGCATTCGTCGGAGCTGACGCCGCAGCATGAGAGCACGGTGACGGTGTGAGCGCTGCGTGGTGTGCGGCGCGCCGCCCGTGGGGCGGGGGCTCACTGGGTTACAGGCCGCGGGCGGCGTTGAAGGCGGCGGTGCCTTTGGGGGGGATGGTGAGGTAGTTCCAGTTTTCGCCGACGAGGTGTTTGGCGAGGAGCACGATCTGGCCGGTGTGCCAGGCCTGGTGGCCGAGCTGGCGGGTGAGGGCGAGGGCGACGGTGTGGGGTTCGTTGCGGATGGTGATGGTGCGTTCAAGGTCGGCGTCGGTGAGGGGTTTGAGGGCGGTGAAGAGGCAGTTCCAGCCGCGGTTCCAGAGGGCCATGAGTTCAGGGCGGGGGAGGTGGCGGTCGGCGAACTCGGATTCGCGATCGCGGGAGGGTTTTTCGCCGTCGCTGGTGAGGAAGTCGGTGAAGCGGGATTCGAGGTTGCCGGCGAGATGCTGGACGATGGCGGCGAGGGGGTTTTGACGCGGGGAGATCGGGGTGTGGAGGTCGGGCTCGGCGACCTGTTCGAGGGCGGATTCGCAGGTGCGTTTCATGCGGGCCATCTCCTGTTCGAAGGCGGCGATGACGGTGCGGGTGGACATGAGCGGGCCCTTTCGCAGGAGCGGTGAGAAGGGGCAAGGGTAAGGGGTGCGGGGTCGGGAGGGAAGTGTGTTTGCGGGGAAGGGGGAGCCACGACGCGTTGTGGGAGCTTGGGTGAGTCTGAAAAGGTCTCACGGAGCGTGTGGGGAAGGTCAGCGGCACCGTGGAAAATTTCACTAACGGCGGCTCGTCTCAGGCATCTAAGGGGCGTAGAATGCACTCCCTTGCGACAAAGAGGGGCAATATTCGCCTAAATAACTGGCAAAAATTGCTCGAAAACGCCGATCAAAAGCAGTAACCTTTACGGCCTTATGCCCTTTATGACCCGATCCATCTTCTCCCTGGTTGCGGCGGTTGCCGCGGCGGGTTCGCTGGCGCTTCTTTCGGGGTGCAAGGGGAACACGACGTCGGCGGCGATCCTGGAGAAGGTGGTGACGCCGCCACCGACGGTGACGGCGTTGCCGGCGTCGGGGAAGCCGGCGTTGGCGGATCCGCTGACGGATCTGCCGTGGGTGGGTACGCACTTTTTCACATTTGTGTCGCCGATCAACACGGATCGTTCCGCGCCGCCCGCCCGGGGGGCGTTGTTGTACGATGCGTCGATGCTGTATGTCGCATTTGTGAGCGACACGGGGGCGGCCTCGCCCGACCAGGACATGGTCTCGGTGTACCTGGATTCGTCGGCGGCGGGGGATGGGACGCAGCTGCTGCAGGTGGCGGTGCGGCATGATGGGGCGGCGACGGCGACGTGGATGTATGCCTCGGCACCGGCGGCGAAGCGGGAGGACGGCTCGCCGAACTTCCAGCATCCGCTGGCGACGGTACCGAATTACCCGGTGGAGGGGTTGTCGGTGAAGACGCGGGATGCCCAGGAGCATGGGCGCCGGGTGTGGACGGCGGTGGTGGGGATTCCGCTGAAGGAAGTTCCGTTGCCGCTGCGTTCGAGCCCGCAGCCGGGGTCTCACTGGAAGGTGAACCTGCTGCGGACGGTGACGATGGAGACGGCGGGCGGGGGCCGGCAGCAGTTGCAGTCGAATTTGTCGCCGGTGTATGTGGATGCGCAGCCGGTGTCGCCGTACCGGATGGCGGAGTTGTTCCTGAGCCCGGGGCAGATGACGGCGGACGTGTCGACGCCGGCGCGGCCGTAAGGTGTAGGCGGGGCGTTTGGGCGGCGGGGATTTTGTTTTTAATTGAGGTGCGTTGGCGAGAGCGGGTTTTTCCGCGCGGGGTTGCGGTCTGTTCGCCCCCCCACGCTCCCTGACGGTCGCGTCTCGGAGTGCCGGGGGCGCGCGGGTGTGATTTGTTTTAGCCGGCGGTGGGGGTGATGGTGGCGCCTTGGGTGAGACGGGCGCCGGTGGCGCCGGGGCCGCCGCCTTCGGTGACGCCGAGGGAGAGGCCGGTGACCTGGGCATAGCCGCGGATGACATCGAGGATGACGTCGGAGGCACGGGGGGTGCGGTCGAGGAGGACCATGACGGTGCCGCCGCCGCCGCAGCCGGTGATGCGTGCGCCGAAGATGCCGTTTTCGGGCCCGGCTTCCATGAGCTTGTCGACAAGCCAGTCGGCTTCGCGGCAGGAGAGTTCGAGGCGGAGGCGGTAGGAGTGGTGGCTGGCGAGGAGGAGGCGTCCGGCGCGCTGGAGGGTGCGCTGGCGTTCGGAGAGGCCGTCGGCGGGGCGGGCGGGGTCGTCGGGGTTGTCGGCGGCGAGTTCTTCCATGGCCTGGAGGAATTGCTCGGCGTGTTCATGTTCGGCGATGAGGTGGTCGGCGGCGGTGCGGACGCGGTAGAAGGCGGCGGGGTCGCCGGGGCCGAGGGATTCGGGGAGGGGGCCGAAGGTGCGGACGAAATCGGCGGCGCGCATGCGTTTGGGGAGGAGGGTGCGGAAGTACTGGCGGTAGAGGAGGGGGCTGGTGTTGGCGAGGTAGCCGTGGAGGGGGGTGTGGGGCTGGCCGAGGTCGCGGTAGATGACTTCGATGAGGCGACGGGCCATGGCGCCGGCGACGCGGAGTTCGTCGAGCGTGGCGTTGGCGGAGGTGTAGCGGACGCCGGTGTCGAGGGCGAGGACTTTGACCTCCGGGGGCAGGGGGACGGCGCCGACGAGCTGGTGGGGCTGGGCGTTGTAGCGGAGGAGGGCGGGGCCGGCGGCGGCGGAGGGATCGCCGGCGAGGAGGCAGGTGAGGGCGTCGATGATGGCGCCTTCGGTGGCGTGTGCGGAGCCGTGGAGGGCGGCTTCGCCGGTGCGGATGATCTCGGCCTGGGCATTGGCGTCGAGAGGACGGTCGAGGAGATCGGCGGCGGCGGCGACGAAGGCGGCGAGGAGGGCGGTGGAACTGGCCTGCCCGGCGTTCATGGGGATGTCGCTGTGAATCATGACGGCGACGCCGCGTTGGTCGTTGGGGGCGCGGAGGGCCTGCCATGCGGCGAGGAGGCCGGCGGCCCAGTGAGCGTCGGCGGGCGGGGCATCGGCGGGGAGGCGGAGCTCGGGTTCGCCGACGGGGGGCCGGATCTGGTCGCTGTGGAAGCAGGCGTCGGGGGAGTGGCGGATCTGGACGGCGACGGCGGCGGTGGCGCGGAGGGGGAGGTGGGCGAGGGTGCCGCCGGCATCGGCGCCCAGGCCGCCGAGGACATCGAGGCGACCGGGGGCAGAGCGGAGGCGGATGGGGGAGGCGGGGTCGAAGAAAGCGATGCCGTGGGTTCCGGCGGAGAGGTGGGCGAGGAGGGATTGGAGGGGATCTTGGCGCGGCATGGGGACACTATAAGGAATGCGGGGGCGGGAATGAACTGGGATGCTGTTTGTTGGCAAGGAGAGGCGATCGTACCGCGGCGGCGGTAGCCGGCGGGCTTTGAGGGGGTGGATGATCGGGGCGGTCAGGCGTCGCCGTCGGCGAGGAGGGGGAGGTTGAGGCCGTCGAGTTCTTCGACGGATTTGCCGGCGATGCCCTGGACGTCGCCGAAGAGGCCGGCGGTGGCGAGCATCATTTTCTGGATTTGCTGTTCGCGTTTGGCCCACTGCCGGGTGATGGCGCGTTTTTCGTCGCTCAGGTCTTTTTCCATGGAGCGGAAGGCTTCGACCATGGCGCCGACGCGGGCCTTGAAGCGCGGGCCGGTGATGTAGTCGTAGACCATGCCCATCTTGGTTTCGAGGCCGGCCTGGGATTGGCGGGCGCAGGAGACCTCGATGATCATCTGGCGGAGGGAGAGGGCGACGGGGAGGACGACGCAGGGATGGACGACCCAGACCTGGTCGACGTTGTCGAAGTGTTCGACGCCCTTGGGGAGGACGGCGGAGACGAGGATGGAGACCTCGGCGTTGGCGCGGCGCTGGTCGTCGCGGAGCTTGGGGAGCCAGGTGTCGGACCAGTGCTTGGTGCGCTTGGTTTCCCAGAGAATTCCGCCGCAGGCGACGCCGGTGGGCAGGACCACGCGCTGCAGGATGTCGCCGCCGAATTCGCCCTTGGCGATGGGCTCGATAACGTCGTGGGGGAAGCGTCCGCGGAGGATGTCTTCGAGCTGCATTTCCATGGCTTCGCCCTGGGTCTGCTGGGAGCCTTGCTCGAGTTTTCGCTTGAGGTCCTCGACATTTTTGTGGAGGGATTCGAGCTGGAGGTCTTTTTCGCGAAGCTTGTGGGAGAGGCCTTCCTCGGCTTCTTTTTTGCCTTTTTCGCGCTCGGCGGAGACGAGGTCGGCGACGCGCTTCTGGATGGTGAGCTCCAATTCGCGGCGGGCGTCATCGAGCTCGCGCTGCTTGATGAGGAGTGCGGCCTGGGCGCGCTGGGCTTCGGCGAGCTTGGCTTCGCGATCCTTCATGAGGTCGCGGGCTTCGGCGAGTTCCCTCGTGCGGGCTTCCATTTCTTCAGCGCAGGCGGCGCGGGCTTTTTGCGCTTCCTCGGCGGCGAGGCGGGTTTTCTGCAGGCGCAGGTCGGCCTGGAGCTTTTCGCGCTCGGCGGCGAGCTGGGTGGCGAGCTTGTCGGCAACCTGCGTGGCTTCGGTTTTCACGCGCGCGGCTTCGGCGGCGAGGGCCTGCTCGCGCTTGCGCAGCACTTCGTTGGCGGCGAGCGACTTTTGCTCATACTCGCGGCGGATGGCGTCGACCATGGGGGCGGCGAGGGATTCGGTGAGGGGCACTTCGTGGCCGCACTTGGGACAGAGGACGGTGGGGTCGGGCATGGGGTCTCCAGTATTCGGTCGGGCGAGGTGTATGATACGCGACGACGCCCGGTTGGCAGTGCCAAACTTGAAGGCTGACACTTCCTCATGAGAATCTGAAGGAGCAATCGTGCCCAAACTGCACAGGCGATTCCTCGGCCATTGCGGGGAGCACTATGTCGCGTCCTTCCTCTACGGGATGGGCGTCAGTCCGAAGCTGACGAAGACAAACGCCGTCGCTGTTGACATGGAAATCACAACCGCAACAGGGAAGCGTTCAATATCGCTGCAGGTTAAGACCGGACAACACAAAGACACCCATAAACTTTATCCGAAGAACCCCGAAGCGGATTACTGGGTCTGGCGGGTGGCGCGTAACGCCCTGACGAATCGTCCCAAGACAACTCACTGGTACGCCTTTGTCTCGGTGGGGAACTGGCTTACAGGCGAGGGCATTCCAGAAGTGTTCTTTGTACCTTCGCAGTTCGTCGTCAGGAGGCTGCGCGAGAACAAAAAAATTGGAACGTCGCCGTTAGGGCAGTCACAGTGGTTCCATATGTTTGAAGAGGAGGCCCGTCTTCACAGGGGAATGATTGGCTACCGGAGGCTCGCGAAAGTCCTCCATGGATAGTGTCGCGCCCCCCACCCCCACCGTTTCCTGACGGGCGCGGCTCTGATAGGAGGCGACGCGCCGCCCCGAGGGCGGCGGCTAAATGGAAGAGCGGGCGGCGTTATTCGTCGGTTTCGCGCAGCTTCGCGAGCACCGAGTAGTCTTCGAGGGTGGTGGTGTCGCCGATGGATTCCTTGCCGGCGGCGATGTCGCGGAGGAGGCGGCGCATGATTTTGCCGGAGCGGGTTTTGGGGAGGGAATCGGTGAAGCGGAGGTCGTCGGGCTTGGCGATGGAGCCGATTTCCTTGCCGACCCAGTTTTTGAGTTCTTCCTTGAGCTTGTCGTCGGCGGTGATGCCGGAGCAGACGGTGACGAAGGCGCAGAGGGCCTGGCCCTTGAAATCGTCGGGGCGGCCGACGACGGCGGCTTCGGCGACCTTGGGGTGGGCGACGAGGGCGGATTCGACTTCCA
>JBEHXY010000131.1:0-9159 GCA_048498455.1 Planctomycetota bacterium
GTTGTTGGAGGCGGTGGGGGTGGCGCATGGGTTTTCGACGCGGGTGGGCGGGGTGTCGGGGGGGGAGTTTGGGACGCTGAATTTCGGGAATGCGGCGGGGGCGGAGAAAGTGGATCGGCAGGAGAATATTTCGGAGAACTTTTTGCTTGTGCAGGAGGCGGTGGGGACGGAGGTGTTGCCACGGGCGTGGGTGAAGCAGGTGCATGGGCGCGGGGTGGAGGTGTTGGAGCGGGAGCCGGAGGGGGAGTATGGGGAGACGTTTGCGGCGGAGTTGCGGGATCGGTTCAGTGGGCAGATGGCGGCGGATGGGATGGTGTCGGTGGTGCCGGGGGTGCTGCTGGTGATTCGGGTGGCGGATTGTGTGCCGGTGCTGCTTGCGAGTGGGGATGGGAAGGTGGTGGGGGCGGTGCATGCGGGGTGGCGCGGGGTGGTGGGGGACATTGTGGGGCGGGCGGTGCGGGTGTTCGGGGAGCTGGGGGTGGGGGCGGGGGAGATGGTGGCGGCGATCGGGCCATGCATTTCGGGGGAGCAGTTTGAGGTGGGGGAGGAGGTGGCGGAGGCGTTTGTGGCGGCGGGGCTGGGGGAGAGCGTGGTGCGTCGGGAGGAGTGGGTGAAGCCGCACGTGGATCTGCAGGGGGCGGTGCGGGGGCAACTGGAGCGGGCGGGGGTGGTGCGGGTGGATGGGAATTCGTTGTGCACGGTGCGGGATGCGGGGGAGTTTTTTTCGCATCGGCGGGAGGAGGGGCGGACGGGTCGGATGGTGGGGGCGATCGCGGGGCGGTGAGGGGCGAGGTGGACAAGGGGGTTGCGGGGTGTGCACACGTTTGTGTTTGTTGCTGAGCGAGGGGGCGAGGGGCGCATGGTTTTTTCTTGTGCGAGGTCGGATGGATGGGGTTGGGCTGGTGAATGCTCTGCGGGGGCGGTGGGCGTTAGGGTTTTGGATAGGGGGCGCGGGGTGTTGGTGGCAGTCGCGGTGGCGGGGCGGGGCGCGTATGATGGGGGGTTATGAAACACATGAAATTTCAAGAGTTGGTGGACGAGAAGAAGGCGGTGACGATCACGCCGAAGTATCCGCCGTATGACACGAGCATGGGATTTCCGCTGGCGGTGTCGGAGGAGATGGTGTTGATCCACGAGATCGTGGAGTTTCACCTGGCGGGGTATTCGGTGATGCCGATCTATGAGATACGGTCGGTGCGGTCGAAGAAGGCGGAGCGGATGGTGGAGAAGATCTTTGAGGCGGAGGGGCAGATGAAGAAGGTGGGGCTGGAGGAGATGCCACCGCTGGGGGACTGGCCGGACATTTTTCAATGGTTTCGGCGGGCGGGGAAGTTGATCCAGGTGGAGTTTTTCGAGACGAACGAGCCGGGGTTTTCGGATGAGGCGTTTGCGGTGGGGAAGATCACGGGGATGAGCGGGCGGTCGGTGGCGGTGTTGAATTTCGATCCGTCGGGGGTGTGGGATTCGGAGGCGACGGTGATCGCGTACGAGAACATCAAGCGGATCCGGTTTGAGACGGAATACATCAATGTGTTTTCGAAGTATTTGCCGAAGGGGGGATAAATTTTCCACCAATCAACACGAATGGACACGAATGACGACGACGACGGCGACGACGGGTTAGCACGAGGGCGCGGTGGCGACGACTTGAATGGCCACGAAAGACACGAAGGACACGAAGGACACGAAAGGGGGGAGAGGGGAAATGGTCACGGATGGGATGGGAGTTCTGGATGGTGAAGGGATTGCGGGGTTTTGTGGTGGTGGTGGGGGCGATGGGGGTTTGTGGGGCGGCGTTTGGGCAGGCGACAACGCGGGGCGGGGACGGGGTTGAGGTGGGGCTTTGGCGGATGGAGGATGGGAAGACGAAGTTGTGGGGGTATGTGGATGGGGCGGGGAAGTGGGTGATTCCGGCGAAGTATAAGGAGGCGGGGGCGTTTGTGGGGGAGTGGGCGGGGGTGGCGGTGGGGGTGAAGGGGTCGGCGGTTCCGCGGCATGGGGTGATTGATAAGAAGGGGCGGGAGGTGGTGGCGCCGGTGTGGGTTCGGCCGGTGGCGTTTGGGGAGGGGGTTGCGGTGGTGCCGACGTCGGAGAAGTATGAGGCGTACAGCTATGTGGATGGGACGGGGAAGGCGCTGTTCGGTCAGACGTTTGTGTATGGGCAGGCGTTTTCGGAGGGGCTGGCATGGGCGATGACGGCGGATTATTTGCGGGGGTACATGAACCGGGAGGGGAAGTTTGTCATTTTGAACGCCAAGACGGAGGAGGTGGGCGGGCCGTTCGAGGAGGGGCGGGCGGTGGTGACGCGGAACGATGGGATGTTCCGGGTGATTGATGCGGCGGGTGCGGAGGTGTTCAAGGGGAAGGGGCGTGCGGGGGTGTATTCGGAGGGGATGCTGGCGTTTGAAGAGGGGGGGAAGTGGGGGTTTTATGACAAGGCAGGGAAGGTGGTGGTGGAGGCGAAATACCTGGAGGCGGGGGACTTTCACGAGGGGCTGGCGGCGGTGCAGGAGGAGGGGGGGCTGGGGTATATCGATGCGACGGGAAAGGTGGTGGTTGAGACGACGCTGTCGCGGGCGGATGCGTTTGCGAAGGCGAGCGGCGGGGTGGTGGCGGTGGCGGGACGGGAGGGGATGGTGGGGATGATCGATGGGACGGGGAAGTGGGTGGTGGAGCCGGTGTTTGTGGAGGGGGATGGGGTGGTGGAGGGGCGTGCGGTGATGACACAGATGGTGACGCCGACGGAGAAGCGGATGCGGCTGGTGGAGGCGGGGGAGAAGGTGACGTTGAATCCGCAGGGGGTGGTGGCGACGCCCGAGTTGCTGGGGATGTTGTCGGGGGATGTGGAGGGGCTGCCGCGGACGTTTGCGGGGGTGGACAAATTGAATGGGGAACAGAAGGGGAAACTGCAGGCGGCGTTCGGGTTGATTGATTCCAAGAAGATGGTGGAGGGGGTGGTGGCGCTGGAGGGGTTGCGGAAGCAGAAGGTGACGGCGGCGTCGGTGGTGCTGGGGCGGATGTATCAGTTGGGGATCGGGGTGAAGGCGGATGCGGAGAAGGCGGCGGCGTGTTACCTGGAAGGGGCGGTGGGGAAGGATGGGTTTGCGATGCTGGAGTATGGGCGGCTGCGGTATGGGGGGCCGGCGGGGGTGCGGAATCTGCCGGACGGGCTGGCGGCGCTGGTGCGTGCGTCGGAGGGGAAGGACGCGTCGGCGGCGGCGGCGCTGCGGTACCTGGCATTTGTGTCGCTGGAGGGGAAGGTGGTGGAGGTGAATGTGAAGGGGGCGCTGGGGTATGCGGAGCGGGCGGCGAAACTGGGGGACGCGCGGGCGGGGGAGGCGGCGGGGATGATCAAGAAATTGGGGAGCGACGGGAAGTAGCCACGGATGGACAGGATGGACACGGATGGGGGGCGGCGGCGCTAGGGCTTTGGTTTTTCGGTGGCGAGGAGGTAGGCGATGACGATGCCGAGGGCGGCGCCGGTGGCGGCGCCGTAGACGAAGCGGCGTTTCATGGCGGGCCAGGATTCGTCGTGGAGGAGGTCGCGGGCGATATCGCGTTCGTGGGAGTAGGTTTTGGATTTGAAGAGGAGGACCCAGGGGCCGAGGGAGAAGAGGAGGCCGCCGAGGAAGGAGCAGATGAGGAGGGTGGCAACGGCTTTGCCGAGGCGGACCGTCGTGGTGGGGGGAGGCGTCGGGGGAAGGGGCGGCGAGGGGGTGGACATGGTGTGGGTCTCCGGATGAAAAAAAAGAGGGACGCCTGTGGGGCGCCCCTCTTTGCAGTTGGTGTCGGGCTCGGGGCTCAGCCGGCTTTTTTGCGGGAGTAGTAGGCGGGGAGGGGGCTGCCGAGCTTTTTCCATTGGGCGATGATGGCGTCGGTTTTGCCGGCGGAGTTGAGGACGTGGAGTTTGCGTTGGACCATGGAGATGATGGCTTCGCGTGCGGGTCCGAGGTAGTTGCGGGGGTCGAACTCGGCGGGCTTGGTGGCAAAGACTTCGCGGATTTTGGCGGTCATGGCGAGGCGGAGGTCGGTGTCGATGTTGACCTTGCAGACGCCGTACTTGGTGACGGCCATGTTGATCTGGTCTTCAGGGACGCCTTTGGCGTTGGGCATGGCGCCGCCGTACTTGTTGACGAGGTCGATGAATTCCTGGGGGACGGAGGAGGAGCCGTGCATGACGAGGGGGAGACCGGGGCAAGTTTTCATGATTTGTTCGATGCGGTTGAAGGCGAGCTTGGCTTCGTGTTTGAACTTGAAGGCGCCGTGGGAGGTGCCGATGGCGACGGCGAGGGAGTCGATGCCGGTGCGTTTGGCGAAGTCGACGGCCTGCTGGGGGTCGGTGAGGAATTTTTCGATGTTCTTTTCATATTCGGCGGCGTCGAGGCCGACGACGTCTTCTTCGATGCCGCCGAGCATGCCGAGTTCGGCTTCGACGACGACGCCGACGGAGTGGGCGTAATCGGTGGCTTCCTTGGTGAGGGCGACGTTGTGTTCGTAGTCGTGGTGGGAGCCGTCGATCATGACGGAGGTGTAGCCGTCATCGCAGCAGGTTTTGATCAGTTCGACGGTGTCACCGTGGTCGCAGTGGACGGCGATGGGGATTTCGGGGTGGTCGGCGACGGCGGCGTCGATGATGGCCTTGAGGTAGCGGATGTTGGCGTATTTGCGGGCGCCCTTGGAGATCTGCAGGATGCAGGGGGATTTTTCCTTGGCGCAGGCCTCGATGATGGACTGGGCGAGCTCCATGTTGTTGACGTTGAATGCGCCGATGGCGAAGCCGCCGTCGTAGGCGAGGTCGAACATGGGTTTGGTGGTCATGAGCGGCATAGCGCCCTCCTTTTGTTGAACAGTGTGGCCTGGGCCCGAGGGGCCGTGGGCAATGGACATCCATGCTAGCCGAAGGGGGGGATGGCGTGAAGGGGGCGGCATGGGCGAGGTGAAGCCTCAGGAACAATCAGCCGATGCATAAGAAAGCAGCATTGAGCGATCGTCTTGAGAAACGGAGCGGAACGGGTGAAATCCCTGCTGGTCAAAGGGTTGCTGGGCGTGGGACTGGCGGCCTGGGGAGGCGCCGTCGCCGTGGGCATGGGGGCGGTGTGGCGGCATGCGGAGCGTCCGGGGAGCGCGGGTCCGGCGCCGGCGGCGTGGCCTGCGGACGCGGGGGTGGCGCGGGCGACGGATCGTCCGGCGTTGCTGGTATTTTTTCATCCGAAATGTCCGTGCAGCCAGGCGTCGGCGGCGGAGTTGGCGCGGTTGCTGGCGCACGTGCCGGGACGGTTCCGGGTGACGGCGCTGTTCGTGGTGCCGACCGGGGAGGCGCCCGGGTGGGAGCGCGGAGCCCTGTGGGACACGGTGGGGGCGATTCCCGAGGTGAACCGCATGGTGGACAGCGGGGGGGAAATCGCGGCGCGGTTCGGGGCGGAGACGTCGGGTTACACGCTGGTGTTCGGGGCGGATGGGGAGCGGCAGTTTGCGGGGGGGATCACGTCGGCGCGCGGCCATGAGGGGGACAATGCGGGGCGGAGCGCGATCGAGGCGCTGGGGCTGGGCGGCGGGGCGGCGGCGGGCGGGCGTACGCCGGTGTTTGGCTGCGCGCTGGGGAACGGGCACGCGGGAGGTGGGGCATGAGCGATGCGGGCAGAGCGGGCAGCTTGCTGGACGAGCGGACGCAGGATTTGTTCTTGGCGCGGGAAACGAAGCTGTACCGGTCGGCGGACCGGTGGCTGGCGCTGTTGATGCTGGTGCAATGGGGTGCGGGGATCGCGGTGGCGCTGTGGGTGTCGCCGTACTCGTGGGCGGGGAGCGAGGCGACGGTGCACGTGCATGTGTGGGCGGCGCTGATGCTGGGGACGTTGATCGGCGCGGCGCCGGTGGTGGTGGCGCTGGCGATGCCGGGGCATGCGGTGACGCGGCACACGATCGGCGTGGCGCAGATGCTGTTCGGGGCGTTGCTGATTCACTTGACGGGCGGGCGGATCGAGACGCACTTTCACGTGTTTGCATCGCTGGCGATCCTGAGTTTCTACCGGGACTGGCGGGTGCTGATTCCGGCGACGGCGGTGGTGGCGCTGGATCATGCGGTGCGGGGGGTGTGGTTTCCGCAGTCGGTGTACGGGGTGCTGGCGGCGAGCCCGTGGCGGTGGGTGGAGCATGCGGGGTGGGTGATCCTGGAGGACATATTCCTGGTGATCGCGTGCGTGCGCGGGAAGCGGGAGATGTGGGACATCGCGGTGCGGACGGTGGAACTGGACATGGCGCGGGAGGAGGCGGAGCGGGCGAATGAGGCGAAGTCGCTGTTTCTGGCGAACATGAGCCACGAGATCCGGACGCCGCTGAACGGGGTGATCGGGATGCTGGACCTGCTGGCGCAGTCGTCGCCGACGGCGGCGCAGGCGCGGTTCCTGCAGTTAGGACGGTCGTCGGCGGATGCGCTGTTGGCGCAGATCAGCGACATCCTGGACTTTTCGAAGATCGAGGCGGGAAAGATGGAGCTTTCGCCGACCGACTTTGTGCCGCGCGAGCTGTTTGCGGCGGCGGTGGACGTGATGCGGGCGCGGGCGGAGCAGAAGGGAATCCGGCTGGAGCTGGTGGTGGAGCCGGGGGTGGCGCCGTGCGTGCGTGCGGATGGAGACCGGTTGCGGCAGATTGTGCTGAACCTGGTGAACAACGCGCTGAAGTTCACGCCGGAGGGGTCGATCACGGTGACGCTGTCGCCGGGGGAGCGGGAGGGGATCGTGCGGTGCGAGGTGACGGACACGGGGATCGGGATCCCGGCGGAGCGGCTGGACCGGCTGTTCAAATCGTTCTCGCAGGTGGACGCGTCGACGACGCGGAAGTATGGCGGGACGGGGCTGGGGCTGGTGATTTCGCGGCAGCTTGCGGAGCTGATGGGCGGGCAGATGGGGGTGCGCTCGACGCCGGGGGCGGGCTCGACGTTCTGGTTTACGTTTGCGGCGCCGGCAGGGACGGCGTGTATGGTGGCGGCGGCGCCAGCGGCAGCAGCGGGGCGGGACGAAGTGAAAGCGGCGCCTGCGCCCAAGGCGATGGAGGGGGCGATCCGGGTGCTGTTGGCGGAGGACAATGAGATCAACCAGGTGGTTGCGCGGGAGGTGCTGGAGCGCGGGGGGTTTGTGTGTGCGATCGTGCGGGACGGGGCGGCGGCGCTGGATGCGTTGACGCGCGAGACGTATGACGTGGTGTTGATGGACTGCCAGATGCCGATCATGGATGGCTTTGAGGCGACGGCGGAAATTCGGCGGCGCGGGATTCTGTCGCGGTCGGGCCAGCCGGTGCCGGTGATCGCGCTGACGGCCAGCGCGATCCAGGGGGATCGGGAGCGGTGCGAGGCGGCGGGGATGAACCAGTATCTGACCAAGCCGCTGGATCCGCGGACGGTGATCAAGACGATCCAGACGATGGTGGGGACGGCGGCGACCGCCGGTGCGGCGGGTGCGGTGACGGCGGGGGCGCCAGTTGGTCAGGGGGCGGCACCCCTGGATATGGAGGAGCTGCGGGCGCGGTGCATGGGAAGCGACGAGCTGGTGGCGCGGGTGCTGGGGGCGTTCCAGGAGAACCTGCCGAAGCAATTGGCGCAACTCGAGGCGCAGGGTGCGGCGATGGATGGCGCGGCGCTGGGGCGGGTGGCGCATGGGATCAAGGGGGTGGCGGCGACGCTGGCGGCGCATGGGCTGCAGGCGGCGGCGGCATCGCTGGATGCGGCGGCGGTCGAGGGGCGGTCGGCGGGGGAGCTGATGGCGGAGGTGGAGGCGGTGCGGGCGGAGGCGGAGCGGTTGGCGCAATGGCTGCGTCGGGGGGCGCCGCTTGGGGTCGAAACGGCAAAATGAGGCGGCGGCGGGCGCTTTTTTCGGACGCAGCGGGCCGGTTCGCTTCACGAGGGGGCGGCGCGCGAGTATGGTAGGGGGGTCTTGCAAGCCGGAAGGTTTTTCCCGATGAATGATCCTGATCAGCCCGCGTCCGGCCCACCGCCGGACCCTGTTCAAAAAATTGCGCACAATCCGACGTCGGCCCGCGTGCCGGAGAAGATTTCGCGGGGGGTGGTGGCGACGGGTTTCCTGGCGTACTTCGGCCCCAACGAGTTCGTGGTGGACTTTCTGCAGTTCATTGCGCGGCCACCGCACCTGGCGGCGCGGGTGATCATGCCGCCGGCGGTGGCGGAGCAGTTTGTGGCGGTGCTGCGGGAGAACCTGAGCCGGTACACGCAGCAGTTCGGCCCGCCGCCGGCGTTGCCGAAGAACCCGCAGGACAAGCCGCGCGGGGCGCAGGAAGTGTATGACGATTTGAAGATTCCCGACGAAATGCTTTCGGGGACGTACTGCAACGCGGTGATGGTGGGGCACACGCCGGCGGAGTTCGGGATCGATTTTATCACGAGCTTCATCCCAACGGCGGTGGTGTCGGCGCGGGTGTACCTGGCGGCGCCGCGGGTGGTGGGGCTGATCGATTCGATGACGGGGTTGATTACGCAATTCCACAAGCAGCGGGCCGCGGCGGGCGGTGGCGGAACGGGCGGGCCGGGAGGCGGACCGCATCCACCGCGGCAGCCGCCGGGGTTTGGGACGGCCCCTGGGATTCCGGGTTTTCCGGATCCGCCGATGGGATGAGGGGCGGACGGGGAATGTGAGAAAAAATGCGAACGCCCGGCGGCCCCACGGTCCGCCGGGCGTTTGGTTTGGGGGCGTCTCCCATGAATCAGGAGCCGGAAGAAATCGGTGTGCCCCAGGTAGCGTTAGGCAGGGGTTGGTTCCGTGGGGGTCGGGTCGGGGGGCGTGGGATCGGTGGGCGGGGTGGGATCGGGCGGCGGTGGGGGGGCGGCAACACTGATCGACTTGGAACCGATGAGGACCTGGGCGCCGGTCTGGGCGTTGAGCGCGTAGACCTTGAGGGTGTGGGTGCCGGCGGCGAGGGCGTTGGGTCCGAGCGTGAGCGAGAAGCCGTGGGCGGCGGAGCCGGTGAGGGCGACGAGGTCGGGGCGGGAGGTGGAGGCGAAGGCGGCGGCGACGGCCCTGTCGTCGGCCGTGACGATGATCACGACGGGCTTGGTGACATCGGGATCGACCGCCCAGCCGGAGATGGTGGTGGCGGAGATGGATTCCGCGGAACCCAGGGGCTGGCGATCGACACCGGGAGGCTCGTAGAGCT